>JBJKQZ010000293.1:0-23543 GCA_046704865.1 Terriglobia bacterium | reverse complement strand
CGGATGAACTCTTCATCACGCTGCCTTTTGCCGACAACCAGGCTCCGGTGGAAACGCTGGCCCGCGTTGTGTGGACTCAAGTAGGCGCAACCACAAGGTTTTACGGCGTCTGCTACGTGAAATAATTTCCCCTCCGCATGATCATCGTGCTGGCCCTGAGACTACTCAACCTCATGCCACCGCTTGCATGTATTTTGCAGAACCCGCCGCAGCAGGAATTTCCACATGGAGCTTTCCAGTAGCTATCAGAGTTGACCTGTGCCCTATAATGCTGAAGCGGCAATGGCGGCCCGCAAAAGCGTAAGTGCGAGGGCCGGAAAGTCTCGAACGTATGAATTAGGAAGAAAGGGCAGGTGTTGAAAGAGAAAATCAAATGGGTTTTGGTGTTTGCGGTGTGCGCCCTGCTGCTCACGTGGGCTGGCGCGCGTCGCGCTATCGCGCAGGTAGGCGTGCGCGTTCTGCTGGTGAGCGGTTCGGCGGTCCCCGGGCATCCCGGGTTCACCTTCGGGCCGTTCCGCGACCTGGCCATGAATGCGAATGAAGCAATTGCATTCCTCTCCACATTGCAGAGTCCGCGCGTCAGCCTGCGGGCCGTGGCGCGATCGCAAGGCGTTTCATTTTCCGTGGTCGCTTTTGAGGGGTTGATCTCGCCAGTGTCAGGCGAACAGTATGAATCTTTCAGCGCCCCCAGCATCGATGACAGCGGGGCCATTGCCTTTACCGCAAAGCTAAAGCAGAACCGTGAGGACGCGCCGACGGAAGCTATTATCCGCATGAAGGGCGACAATGCCGAGCTGGTGGCCGCGAACGGCGATGGAGGCGGCAGAAGTTTTGGCTCTGTGTTTAAGGATTTTTCAGCGCCGGTGATTGGCTCCAATGGGGAAGTGCTGTTTGCGGCGCGCTCAGGCGGAGCAAGCCCGCAATCGGGTCTGTATCTGTGGTCGGGGCAGGGAATTCATCCCGTCCAATTGCCCAAGGGCTTTCACCTGGGGGCGCGTGATTTGCTTGAGCCGATGTTTGCCAGCCATGACGAAGCCGTCTTTGTGCGGCATGGCGTGGACATGGCGGTTGCAAGGGAACAGTTCTTCCGGGCCATAGCACTCCGGAATTTCCAGCAGTTAAATCCTGCGCCAAAACCCTCTGATACGGTCCAGGTGCTGGCGGCACGGACGGGGCAGCATCCAGTGCAGATGCTGCTGGTGCTGCTGCAGGGCGACCACGCGGACACGGCGGCACTGAACGGCGATCCTTCGCAGCCAGTCATGGCCCAGATCACACCGGGCGCCCCGCCTTCCACCACATCGGCCTTTGCGGACATCCTGGGACAGGCAGCAGGCCGGCGCACCGGCAGCGTGATCTTTGCTGGAGTCCCTTCAGGGCAGGCGAGCGACTTCGGCCTGTTTTGCTTTTGCGGAGGCCAGGTGGTTCGCCTGACCACGCAGGCGGATTTTGCGCTGCTTCTCAACAACCTTGATGGCAAGCCCATCCAGTCATTCGCGGGCGACGGCCAGGGAACCGTGGCAATGATCGCGCCGGTGGGGACCCAGACGGGCGGCAACGCCATCTTTGTCTGCAACACTCCCTGAAAAGCAAGCTGAAAAGGGCCACTCGTCATGCCGAGCGCAGCGAAACATCTGCTGTGGCTTACCGTGAGCAAATAATGCAGATTCTTCGCTTCACTCAGAGTGACGTGGCGTGGCCAGTATTCGGGCGGCCGCTTACACCACCAGCTTCCACGGCGCGCGGTAATTGCGGGTGACGTATTGTTCGGCCCTGCTGCCGCCGGAAATGAGCTTCTGGCTCTTCACGTCCCATTCAATGCGTTCCTTGCTGCGGAACGAGACGTTGCCCAGCAGGCAGGCGCTGGTGGAGCGGTGCCCGATTTCGATATCGGAAATCGGCCGCTTGCGCGACTTCATGCAGTAGAGTAAATTGCGCACGTGATCGGCATGAGAATTGTTCACCGATTTCATCTTCATGGGAGGGATGACTGGCTCGCGGTCTTCCGTTACGTTCGAAGGCCGGTCGGGGTTCAAGGTTCGCTCTTCCGGAATCACCTCAAATCCGCTGCGGTCAACGAACAGAGTTCCGTCGGTGCCGTGGAACTCAATGCCGTAGCCTTTGCCGTACATGGAATTGGCGTTGTCCCAGCGATTCTCATAGACGCAGACAAAATCAGGATTGCGGTATTCGTAAGTGACCTGAAGCGTGTCCGGAGTCTGAGCATTGTCTTTGATGTAGTATTTCCCGCCCATGCTGGCGATGACGGATGGGCCTTCCACCTGCATGGCCCATTGAACAATGTCGATGAGATGCACACCCCAGTCGGTCATGTAACCGCCGGCGTAATCCCAGAAGTAACGGAAGGTAGACCATCGCGCAGGCAGCGAAGGATCAGGGCCAAAGCGGTTCCAGTTGAAGGGCACTTTTGGCGCGGGACCGAGCCAGGTGTTCCAGTCGAGGTCGGTTGGTGGATTGGAATCCGGCGGATGCCCAATGCCTTGCGGATACTCGTTGGCGTAGTTCCAGGTGCGCACAAAGCTGACCTTGCCGATAAAGCCGTCCTGGACCAGCTTGACGGCCTTCTGGAAGTGGATGCCGGAGCGCTGTTGTGTTCCCACCTGGACCACGCGGTTATATTTGCGTGCCGCCTCCACCATCAGGATGCCTTCGTCGATAGTGTGGCAGATCGGCTTTTCCACATAGACGTCCTTGCCGGCCTTGCAGGCTTCAATCATCACCAGGGGGTGCCAGTGGTCGGGCGCGCCCACAACAATCGCGTCAATGTCTTTGCGGTCGAGCACCTGGCGGAAGTCGGTGTACGTCTGAGCCTTGCCACCGGAATCCTTCACGCCCAGTTCGAGATTGGGCTGATAAACGTCGCAGACAGCGGCGATTTCAACATCCGGCTGCAGGCGAAACGCCCTCAGGTCGCCGCGTCCCTGGCGGCCCGTGCCGATGACTCCCACGATCACCTTGTCGCTGGGAGCCGACTGCGCGGCGCGGCCAAGGGCGGGGAATCCGATTCCCGCGCTTGCGGTCCCCAGTGCAGCCTTTTTCATAAACTCGGGTCGATTCAATTCTTCGGCCATGATCAATCCTCCATTCGCGTGGATGCGTAGCGGCGGGTTACTTGCGCCGCGTGGCAGGCTAAAGCCACAGCCAGCTTGCGCAGCAGTGTCTTATCACATTGCGGCGAAGAGTGGAAGGGAAGTTGTGGCAGGCGGAAGTCTTGCAGGCCTGCCGAAGCAGCCGCAGCCGGTTGGCCACACTCGATTGAGAAGCGCGCACGGCGGAACACCGAGCGCGGTTTTGTGCCGCTGCCGGCGGAACAGCAAAGGCAAGGAAGGGCGAATAACTTGATTTCGGGGTTGGCTCGTTATAACGTGAAACTTCGTAACAGGGGCGAATTCCGATCGTGAACTTCAGCCTGGCAACGGATGCCAGTGGGTAATTTCCGTCACGATTGGGCGCCGCCGTGGTCCTGAACCACGCGGTCCTAATGCATTGTGCGCGCGCTTTATGTTACGTGCAGTTTTACAAATGAAAATGGAGAGGACACCATGTACGATCCGCAAACCATCCAGATGATTGTGGTCCTGGCATCTTTGGCTTTCTTCCTGCTCCTTGTGATTGGGTTGTTCTATGGATTGATTCTGCTGGCAAAGATTCGCACGCAGGCCGTGGGGATCAACAAGCGCCTCGATGAACTCCTGGCGCGGACGTCTTCCGGCCCTGGCGACACGTCCTCATCCAGAATGTCGCTTTAGCCAATGGGCAACCGCCGGGTTCCTGGCCGGATGAGTCGCGCCCCTTCGCTGCTCCCGAGACGTTTACTCTTTGCCGAGCTTGCTGGCAAGAGTAAGGATCAGTTTGCGATTGGGAGTGGTCATGCCTTCAAAGAACTTGATCAGCTTGCGTACTGACTTCGACTGGCTTGCCTGCTGCGGCACTCGCGCCGCCGTCGGGTGACCCGATCCACGGAACAGAAGCTGATAAGGTTCAACTTCCAGAGCCTTTGCAAACTTCTCGAGCGTGGAAAGAGAAGGTGCCGTATAGCCGCCTTCAACCCGCGATATGTAGGAGCGAAGCAGCCCGGACCGCTTTTCAATATCACCCTGCGAAAGCCCTTTGGCCTCGCGCAGAGTTCGAATCCGTTTTCCTATGTCCATATATTTATAAAATCAGAAACGGAGTTTATTGTCAATGATTGTAGAAATATCTTACGTTTCGAACTATGTAATGATATGTAATGCAAGGGGGTTATGACCCGGCTTTCCGGCGTCGGGCAGTTGCCGGGCTGCCGGCCTGGGCAGCATAATAGGCTACAAGTTCAAGAAACGCCAGGGCAACCAGCGCCCCACTTGCTTCCGTCAGGGCGGGAAGCAGAACGGAAAGGTCAGCCCGCTCGGATAGCTGGCGGTCATTCGCGTCCGTAACCGCAAGGATTCTATGTTTCCCCTGCTGCCGCGCTTCGCTGGCGGACTGATGGACCTGAGCTTTCAGGCCGCAGCGGGACGAAGAAAGGTAGACAATTCCGGAGTCCGGCTGTGAAATTGAGGGAAATTCCTGCTGAAAATCCAGAAGATCAAAGCCGCGTGACTTTATGCCCGCCGTCCAGCGTAGCCTTTCCGCTGCCTGGAGGGCAACGGGGTGAAATGCCCCGCCGCCCACTACAGCAAGCCCTTGGAGCGGCACAAGTTCCTTGGCAAGGGCGCCGGCTGCATCGGGAATCTTCTCCACGACCCATTCGACGTGCTGGCCGAGCCTGCCAAGCTCTTCTTCCTGGGCGTTAAGGGCGGCAGTTGGCGCTTTGAGGACCTTCGCGGCGGCGACGGCCAGGAAAAGCATGGCCGCATGACGGCAAAAGACGGCACGAGTCCCCTCGCCGGCGGACTCTCCCGCGTAATCATTCACCACCCCATCGGCCATAGCGGCCAGCTCTCCTGCCGGGTCCGATGTAACTGTCCAGACAATCGCCCCGCGCTTCTTTGCCTTCCCGGCAGCGGCCAGAGTGTCCTGTGGATTTTGCGGGCCATCCACTACGATCACCAGCGAGCGAACGGAAAGCGCCTGGCTGGTGACGGCGCTGAAGGCCGCAGGCCGGCGGACGACCGCCGGCGTTCCCAGAATTGACTCAAACGCCCAGGCGCCGCCCAGCGCGGCAGGGTAAGAAGAGCCGTTTCCGATGATAAAGACGGGTTTATCGCCCCAGTTGACGCGGCGGACGAGGGCATCGCAGGCGGGGCGGCCTTCTTCCGCCATCTGCTGCAAGGCCTCTGGAATTTCGAGGAGCTCTTTCCTGATGGTCACTTTTACCTCAAGTCGAAATGGAGAAATCCGGACATAACACCGTTCGGTTCGGGGTTAGCTCTACGGCGACTCAGGGAGCAATGAAGTCCGTGCTGCGCGAACCAACTTGTCCTTAGCGCTCGACGATGGTGCCAGCCGTACCGAAATTCAATTATAATGGGACTGAGAGCAAACAGGTGACCTTGTGCTTAGGGAGGATGTGCGGGACTTCGATTTAACTCTTTCCTGTG
The DNA here is from genome assembly GCA_046704865.1 of Terriglobia bacterium. Lineage (GTDB taxonomy): Bacteria > Acidobacteriota > Terriglobia > UBA7540 > UBA7540 > SCRD01. The sequence continues at coordinate 18,000 of JBJKQZ010000293.1, read as the reverse complement.
GGCGACTAATTTCCCTATGAACTTGCAGATGAGTCATGGAAAGGACTCACTTGCACCCTTCAGACGTTTTTGAGCTTCCGGGGGTGCGGCTTGATTGCCGGATTGCATCTTAAATGTAAGCAACAGAAGCCTATGAAGCAGAAATTGTGTAACTGCTGCCCATCGAGCAACGTCCAAGATAGATTGGAGCAAGGCTTGGGATACTTATCCACTTCCAGATCAAAATTGTTCGGGTTTTTCGTGGCCGCGTCCATGATTGCCCTGGTTTTCTCCGGCTGTTCTGAAAAAAACTCGGCCAGCACTCCCCAGCCATCGCCACTGGCCATGGCGGTGCCGGTGGTGGTTGCAAAAGCCAGCCAGCAGAACATGCCGGTGCAAGTGAACGCCATTGGAAACGTACTGCCCTATTCCACCGTCACCGTCCAGACGCTGGTGGATGGAGAGATCCAGCAGGCCCATTTTGTTGAGGGCGAGGACGTTAAAAAAGGGCAACTCCTGTTCAGCATTGATCCTCGCCCTTTCCAGGCCGCTCTGCACCAGGCGGAAGCGAACCTGGCGCGCGATCAGGCACAGTTCCAGTATGCAAAGACGGAAGCCCGGCAGTACACCGAGCTTGAGAAGGAAGGCATTGTTTCGCAAATCCAGTACCAGCAGTACACCAGCAACGCTGATGCGTTGGAAGCCGCTGTTCGCGCCGATCAGGCGGCCGTGGAAAATGCCAAAATTCAATTGAGCTACTGCTCGATCTATTCCCCCATCAATGGCCGAACGGGAAGCCTGCTGGTTTATCCGGGCAATCTGGTAAAAAGCAACACTACCAACCTGGTGGTGATCAACCAGATAACTCCCATTTACGTCGATTTCTCGGTTCCGGAACAATATCTGCCGCAGATCAAGCAGCACCAGACGCGCGGACGCCTGCGCGTCCTTGCTTATCCAACCGGCAAAGAGTCAGACGCTTCATCCGGGACGCTGACATTTATCAACAATACGGTGAACAACACTACGGGAACCATTGAATTGAAGGGAACGTTTGCAAATCGCGACCGCCGCTTGTGGCCGGGACAGTTTGTAAACGTCATCCTTGATCTGACCGTACAGGAGAACGCCACGGTTGTTCCTTCGCAAGCAGTGCAGACCGGCGAAAGAGGGATGTACGTCTACGTGGTGAAGCCCGATAACACCGTGGAATACCGACCCGTTACAGTTGGGATTTCGCTGTCCGGAGTTACACAGGTTGAAAAAGGCGTGACGTCCGGCGAAACCGTGGTAACCAACGGGCAGCTCCGGCTTTATCCCGGCGCCAAGGTTACTTTCAAGAACGAACCCGCCTCCGAGCAGGATAGCAGCTCATGAATCTTTCTGAACTCTTCATACGGCGCCCGGTGATGACCACCCTGATCATGCTGGGCATCCTGCTGTTCGGCGTTATGGCTTATCGCTTTCTTCCTGTCAGCGATCTGCCAAGCGTCGATTACCCCACGATTACCGTGACCGCATCTCTTCCGGGAGCGAGCCCGGAAACCATGGCTTCTTCAGTGGCCACCCCGCTTGAGCGGCAGTTCTCAACCATTGCCGGTCTCGATTCCATGTCGTCTACTAACACCCAGGGGTCCACGCAGATCAGCCTTCAATTCAGCCTGAGCCGAAACATTGACGCGGCAGCGCAGGACGTGCAGTCCATGATTACCCAGGCTGAAGGCCAGCTTCCGCCCAATATGCCTTCTCCGCCCACGTTTCGAAAGGTGAACCCTGCCGACCAGCCGATCATTTACATGAGTGTGTGGTCAGACACACTGCCCCTCTACACCACCAGCGAATATGCTGACACGATGATGGCACAGCGCATCTCGATGATCAGCGGCGTGGCGCAGGTGCAGGTGTTTGGCGAACAGAAGTATGCGGTCCGCGTGCAGTTTGACCCGAAAGCGCTGGCGGCGCGGGGCATTGGGATTGACGAAGCAACGCAGGCCATCCAGGATGCCAACGTCAACCTGCCCACCGGGACGCTTTACGGCGCGCATAAGGCGTTTGTGGTCCAGGCTGAAGGCCAGCTCAATGATGCCGCCGCCTACCGTCCCGTCATTATTGCTTACCGGAATGGCGCTCCGGTACGGCTGGACCAGGTTGCCAACGTCATCAACGGAAGCCAGAGCGACAAGATCGCCATGTGGTTCGGGACCCATCGGGCAATGGTCCTGGCGATCCAGCGGCAGCCGGGAACCAACACCGTGGAGGTGGTGGACAACATCCGGAAACTACTACCCACGTTCCGCTCGGAATTTCCGGCCTCGATCCATTTCCAGATCCAGTATGACCGGTCGCAGACCATACGCGACTCCATTAATGACGTCAAGTTTACTCTCTATCTCACCCTGTGCCTTGTCATCCTGGTGATATTTCTTTTCCTTCGCAATGTGTCCGCCACAATCATCCCCAGCCTGGCGCTGCCCATGTCCATTATCGGGACATTTGCAGTCATGTATCTGGCGGGCTATACGGTGGACAACTTATCGTTGATGGCATTGGTTCTCGCAGTGGGCTTTGTTGTGGATGACGCCATCGTCATGCTGGAAAACATTGTCCGGCATATGGAAATGGGCGAAAGCGTGATGGAAGCCTCCCTGAACGGTTCCAGGGAGATCAGCTTCACCATTCTTTCCATGACGCTGTCCCTGACCGCCGTGTTTATTCCCGTGCTCTTCATGAGCGGAATCATGGGGCGGTTGTTGCATGAGTTTTCCGTCACCATCATGTCAGCAGTGCTCGTTTCCGGGCTCGTGTCATTGACGCTGACGCCCATGCTCTGCAGCCGTTTCCTGCGGCATCCGAAGGGCCAGAAGCACAGCCATCTCTTTGAGGTTTCCGAGCGCTTTTTTAATTATCTTCGGGATGGCTATGACTGGAGCTTGCGCACCGTACTCCGGTACCGGCTGGCGGTTCTGATCTTCTCCATCGTGATCCTGATCCTTACCGGGTATCTATTTATGGTGATCCCCAAAGGGTTCCTGCCCAGCGAGGACAGTGGGGCAATCTTTGCTTTTTCGATGGCGGCCCAGGGCACTTCATTTGACCAGATGAAGAAGATCCAGAAGCAGGTTGCGGCTGTTGTTCGAGAAAACCCCAATGTGAATACAGTGTTCGCACTGGCAGGGGCCGGCGGCCCGTCCGGCGGCGGCAATTCCGGGATCTTTTTCTGCCATCTCAAAGATCATCCGTCTGCAAGCCAGGAATTTGTTGCAAGCCTGAAGAATTTTTTCCACATCCCGCATAAACCCTTTGGACCCCAATACCGGCTGGTCAGCACAGATCAGGTCATCCAGCAATTGCGGCCCAAACTGGCGGCTATACCAGGCGTTTTCGTCTTTATGCAGAATCCGCCTCCAATCCAGCTGAGCGCGCACCTGACCAAGAGCCAGTACCAGTACACGCTGGAAGGACCGAACACCAAGGAGCTTTACCAGGTTTCCAAGAACATGGAAGGGCAGATCCGCAAGCTTTCCGGATTTCAGGACGTCACTTCCGACCTTGAAATTGACAACCCGCAGGTCAACGTTCACATTGACCGCGACAAGGCCAAGGCACTCGGGGTGACGGCGTACCAGATCGAAAACGCGCTTACGACAGCCTACGGACAAGGCCGCATTTCAACCATCTACGCTCCAAACAATGAGTACTGGGTGATTTCAGAGCTGGAACCTCAATACCAGGCGAATCCTGATGACCTGTCGCTGCTTTACATTCGCTCGACCAGCGGACAGCTCGTTCCGCTGAGCGCGGTCGCTTCCACATCGGAAGGATTGGGGCCGCTCTCCGTAAACCACTTTGGCCAGTTGCCTTCGGTGACCATCTCGTTCAACCTGGCGCCGGGAGTGGCACTTGGAGATGCAGTCAATCAAGTTGACCGGATCGCCCACGAATCGCTTCCGGCGGATATCAGTGCAAGTTTTGAAGGCACCGCACAGCAGTTTCAGTCTTCGCTGGTCGGTCTTGGGGTTCTTTTGCTTGCCACGATCCTGGTGATCTACCTGGTTCTGGGAATCCTATATGAAAGTTTCATCCATCCCATAACCATCCTTTCAGGATTGCCTTCAGCGGCCCTGGGGGCGCTGGTTACACTGATGGCGTTCCACATGGAGCTCGATCTTTACGGGTTTGTCGGCGTCATCATGCTGATCGGCATCGTCAAGAAGAATGCCATCATGATGATTGACTTTGCGCTGGATGCCGAGCGGAGCGGCGGGAAGTCCACTTCAGAGGCTATCTACCACGGCGCTATCGTCCGGTTCCGTCCCATCCTGATGACGACCGGCGCAGCCTTTATGGGCATCATGCCGATCGCGCTCGGTCTGGGCGCTGGTTCTGAGTCACGCCGGCCTTTGGGGCTGGCGGTGGTGGGCGGCCTGGTTTTTTCACAAATCATCACGCTTTACATCACCCCGGTTTATTACACGTACCTGGACCAGTTCCAGCACTGGCTGGGAAGGCACATTCACGGGCGGCGGGATGAGGAGCAGTTAGAAGCACCGGCACCTTTGCCGGAATCTGTCCTGGCGCAAACGGGTGACGGCTCTGACCGCCGTTAAATTTTTTTCAGTAGAATTTCAAACGCGCTTCAGAAATTCGTAGTGGACGAATTTTCAAGTGATATAATACCCCTCTCGTAAAACGCAAATTGACCGTCTGGGATATTGACTTGTTGATGATTGGTTGATCCTGAGTTAGTAGCTGGCTTAAGCAAAAACCTCAAGAAGGAGCCCTCTATGAGACGGAAAAAAGACCGGCCACGCAAAGCTGGGCCGGAGAAGTCTGCATTGACGCGGCGGGATTTCCTGAAGGGAGCAGGCGTCACGGTTTCGGGCGGGCTGCTGGTCGGGAGCACCGTAGCAAACGCCTCCGCAGCGCCCGCAGCGGAAGCTGGGTTCGTTGGCCCGGGAGCGGTTCCCATCACACTTCGCATCAACGGCAAAGTGCACAAGGTGAATCTGGAGCCGAGGATCACTCTGCTGGACGTATTGCGTGATCATCTGGACATCACCGGTTCCAAGAAGGTTTGTGATCGCGCCACCTGCGGGGCCTGCACGGTGATGCTTGATCGTAAGCCGGTGTATGCCTGCACGGTGCTGGCGATTGAAGCCCAGGGGCATAACATCACAACCATTGAAGGGCTGGCCGCTGATGGCAAGCTCACGCCCGTGATGGAAGCCTTTGTCAAACACGATGCCCAACAGTGTGGTTTCTGCACTCCGGGATTCGTGATGGCCTGCACCGCCTACCTTGAACGCGACCACAATCCGACCATGGATGAGATTGGCAAGAACCTGGGCGGTAACATCTGCCGCTGCGGGACTTACTGGGGAATCCGGCACGCAGTTATGGAAGCGGCCGGCGTGAAGGGAGGCGCATAATGGCTACCTGTAAATATGATTGGCCGCCGGCAGGGCAGCGTGGATTGATCGGCCAAAGCATTGACCGCATTGACGGCCCGGAGAAATCCAGCGGCCGCGCGAAATACACTTATGACACCAACCCTCCCGGCCGGCTGATTGCCAAGATGTGTACCTGCCCATATGCGCACGCCAAAGTTGTGTCCGTGGATACTTCTGCCGCGGAAAAACTGCCTGGTGTGAAGGCGGTGCTTCTGGTCCAGGGACCGGGGACTGAAATTCAGTGGGCTGGGGACGATATCGCCGTCGTCGCCGCCGTCAATGAACAGATTGCAGAAGATGCCGTCCGGATGATCAAGGTGGAATATCAGCAACTCCCGCACCTGGTGCGGGAAGAGGACCTGAAAGCCGCGGAAGCCGCAGGCCGGACCAAAGAGGGCGGTGAAGCTACTACCGGCGACCCCGCAAAGGCTTTTCAGGACCCCGATGCAGTGGTCTCCGAAGGATACTATGGCCTGCCGGTGATTACCCACTGCTGCCTGGAATCGCACGGCAGCCTTACGATGTGGCCCGATTCCAAAACCCTGAAGACTTATGTCTCCACCCAGAACGTTTCCGGAGGTCCGGGCCAGTTCGGCCAGGGTCTGCGCCTGAAAAACGTCCAGGTTGACGACAACAATATTGAAACCATCTGCCAGTACATCGGAGGCGGGTTCGGCAGCAAATTCTCACCGGACCGGTGGGGCATTGTGGCCGCACAGCTCTCCAAGATGGCAGGCGGCGCACCCGTTCGGCTGATGCTGGACAGGGATATAGAACTTGAGGTTGCAGGCGCTCGTCCTTCAGCCTTTGCCAAAGTGCGCGTTGCCGCGAAGAAGGATGGAACCCTGACAGCCTGGGACTCGGATTCATGGGGCACTGGCGGCGTGGGCCCGGCCGGGCATCCTCCGCTGCCGTATGTGATTGAGCCTCCCAACCGCCATTGGAAACACACCGCCGTTTCTGCCAACATAGGCGGCGCGCGCGCGTGGCGGGCGCCCAATCATCCCCAGGGCTGCCTGATAACACTGGCTGCTCTGGATGACCTGGCTGACAAGCTCCAGATGGACCCCGTCGAACTGCTTATGAAGAATGTGGACCTGGCGCCAGAGATCCTGCGCAAGACTTATGCGGAGGAACTCCAAAAAGCCTCAGAGTTAGCCGACTGGAAGAAAAATTGGCATCCGAGAGGCGACAAAACCGCCGGACACGTCAAGCGCGGAATGGGCGTGAGCCTGCACACCTGGGGCGGGCGTGGACACAACAGCAATTGCAATGTGATCATCCGCCCGGACGGCTCTGTTACCGTGCAGCTTGGAAGCCAGGACCTGGGAACGGGCACCCGGACGGTTATCAACATCACTGTGGCGGAAACGCTTGGCCTGCCGCTCGAAGCCGTCAAGGTTGAGATCGGTGACAGCAAATATCCGTTTGACGGAGCGAGCGGCGGAAGCACCACCGTGGGAGGTGTTACCAATTCCACGCGCCGTGGGGCTGTGGACGCGCGCGATGAGTTGTTTGCCGCGGTGGCGCCCGCGCTGGGAGCCCAACCGGCGGACCTTGAAGCGCGTGGCGGAAAGATCCAGGTGAAAGGTGACTCATCAAAGAGCCTGACCTGGAAACAGGCCTGCGCCAAGCTGGGCGTCAAGACCATTCAGGCGACCGGCAAAAACCCGGGACCCTGCCATCTGGGCGACAGCGGCGTAGGCGGTGTCCAGATTGCCGACGTCTCCGTGGATACTGAAACCGGCCAGGTAAAAATGAACCGGATGATCGCCGTGCAGGATTGCGGCCTGGTTATTGACGTGAAGACCGCTGAAAGCCAGGTCTACGGCGCGCTGATCATGGGCGTCTGCTATTCGTTGTTTGAGCAAAAGGTAATGGACGAGACGCTCGGTGTGATGCTCAACCCGAACATGGAGTTCTACAAGCTGGCCACCATCGGTGACATCGGAGAGTTTGTGGTTCACATGATGACGGGCCCTGGATATGACGAGCGTGGCGTGATCGGGCTTGGTGAGCCGCCGGTTGTTTCACCCGGCGCGGCCATTGCCAATGCCGTCACCAACGCCATTGGCGTCCGCGTGCCGACACTTCCGCTTACGCCCGACAAGGTCCTTGCGGCACTTGAGAAAGGAGAGAAAGCCTGATGGAAGCTTTCGAATACGCAAGTCCAAAAAGTGTGCAGGAAGCCGCCCGTTTGCTGGGTAGCAGCTGGGGCGGCACGGAAATCATGGCCGGCGGCACTGATCTCATCAGCGCGATGAAAGATCGGGTCGTTACTCCCAAACGCGTGGTAAGCCTGAAGAATGTGAAAGGGCTGGAACGCGCCGAAGTTACATCCGGCGGAGGGCTGCGGATGGGAGCGCTGGTTACCATTCGCCAACTGCTGGATCTGCCTAATTCGACGTCGGGCCATCTGGCAGGAGTTCATCAGGCGGCGGACGGCATTCGAGGGGAACAGATGCGCCACATGGGAACCGTTGGCGGCGAACTGCTCCAGCGCCCGCGTGACTGGTACTTCCGCAACGGGTTCGGTTTGCTTGCCCAGCATGACGGCTAATCTCTGATCCCGGACGGCCAGAATTACTACTCAGCGATTCTGGGGAATTCAGGGCCGGCCTATTTTGTGAATCCTTCCAGCCTGGCGCCGATTCTGATTGCGCTGGACGCCAAATTGACCCTTCAAGGGCCAAATGGCCATCGCGAAGTGGAACTCAGCAAGTTCTACACCACGCCAACCTCTGAAGACGAGCGCGAGTACGTGATCAAACCGGATGAAATCCTGACGGAGATCACGGTGCCCGGCGGCTCGGCCAAAACTGCAACGTATGAAATCCGCGAAAAAGAAGGCCTGGACTGGCCGCTGGTGGCTGCGGCCGTGGCGGTCGAAATGGACGGAAACACCGTGAAAAGCGCCCGCGTCGTTCTGGGCCATGTAGCGCCTGTACCCTGGCCGTCTCCCGAGGCCGAGGAAGCCCTCAAGGGAAAAGCTTTTTCTGAGGAAGTTGCTGATGCGGCTGGTAAGGCCGCTGTGAGCAATGCGAAACCCTTAAGCCAGAATGGCTACAAGGTGCAACTTGCCCGCGTAGCCGTAAAACGCGCCCTGATGCTTGCTGTGAAAGGAGAAGCGTGATTATGCCCGAACCTTTGAAACTGGAAACCACCGGCCATGCCGCTTGCCGTTGCCTTCATTCGAAGGAAACGTTCATCCACGCTGAACCTGATCCGAGGATCCCCAGCATGAGCAGCGGCATCTTCTGGTGCGTCCACACCCACAATTGCCTTGGACCGGACGGACAGGTTGCTGAGCCAGCGAGCTGCAAGCCCGGCCGCGGTTGTTACGACCCGCTATAGTCTGCCGCCGAATCGACTGAGGACTGCATTCGAAACCTTGGGAGTGTGCGCAGGTGCGCACGCTCGGGGCGCTTGTCCGCTTACGCGAATTTTGCGTAACGCAGTTATCCGTATGGGCATCAAACCATTGATGGCTCTTTTTGTTCTGGGCTAAAATGTTCTTATTGATGGGGCAACGCATATGCAGTCGAAGGAGGACAAACTTGCGCAAAGTTTTTTGGACGGGGCTGGCCGCACTGGTCTTTTTGGGGCTGGCAGTTATTCCGAGCAAAGCCGCCGTTACCGGCGATTATCTTGAAGTAAGAGATGCGGACGTCTGGACGGGACCTTGCTTTGCAAGCTCTCAGGTTGACCTGACCGGCAAGCGGGCGATTCTGGCGTGGAAGATCAATCACGGAAGCTGGCAGGGGACTGATCTGAGTGGCCTGACGGTGGTTGCAGTGGTGAGAGCCAGCGCGACCCTCGGCGATCCCTATCGCAACCCGCTACCGAGTGAATCTGTTTTGATTCTGGACCGCAATGCCACCGCCCACCAGCGGAAAGCCCTGGTGGGTTTTGTGAAGGCCCGGGCAGGGAAGTTGCTTGACCGGGTGGTTCGAGTTGATGTGGCCCCGGTGAGCCTGGAAGTCGGCAAGGGTGAGGATCACGGATCGGACGTGCTGAAGGCCGGCGAGCTTGCTGTGGTGAAAACCCGGTCACTCTGCAAGGGCGACATTATGTGCGGCAACGAGACAGTCTATTACCCGCCGCTAACCAGGGTTGAGCATTCAATGCCAGCGTTCAGTGAGGAAGACGCGTTTAACGGCAAGGGCCTTGGGGTTGTGTGGAACAACCGGGACGGCCGCAGCGCGTTTATCGGTACATTTTCCGACTGACGCCTTGCTGGATTGCTGGATGAGATGGTTTCCGGAATTGTCCATGGCAAGTGTGCCTGCGTTCCGGATTACCTGAAATTCGCACAAGTTAATCACGGAGGTTCCAGATGCGACGGCTCGTAGTTTTTTCTGTGGCTTTGATGATGGCGGTCAGCGTTGCCGCCTTTGCGCAAGGCACCTATAAGATTGAGGCGACCAAAGGCCTGCCGGGTGGTGACGTCAGCCAGGCTGTCCAAAGCAGCCTTCAGCCCCAGGGTGAAAGTCTGATGGATAGCTCTGGGAAAACACTGTGTGAGGTCTGGCTGAGGAAGGACCTTCAGGCCGCGGCCACGCCTGATTCTTCGGCGAATGTCCTCTACGGCAAAATTGACCAGGGGTCTCTGGTGGGTGTGATTCATTTCCCTGATGCGACAAAAGATTACAGGGGGCAGGCAATCAAGGCTGGATACTACACGCTTCGCTACGAGCTTGTTCCGACGGACGGCAACCACATGGGCGTTAGCCAGTACCGCGACTTTCTTCTGCTGGTGCCCGCCGCAAAGGACACGGATGGTACAAAGCCCGTTACCTTCAACGACGCTGTCAAACTGAGCCGTGATTCAACTGACACCGGCCATCCCGGTGTGATGATGATGGATTCGGTCAGCGATACGGTGAAGACATTTCCCGCGGTGTTTCAGGACTATTCTCAGGACTGGGCGCTGCAGATGGACGCCGAAGTTGGCGGGCAGAAGCTGCCGCTGGCGATCGTGCTGGTCGGGCAGTATCAGGGATAGCGATTGCGTGCTTTCATCTCCGATGGAAAGGACTGCATGAAGTTCCGGGGAACCAGTGTTCTGGAATCGGCGAGGCGTGGACCATCTTTATTGCGCCTTCGCAGGGACGGAACTGTGGCTTTGCTCTTATGCGGTCTCGGGCTCTTCCTATCTCCGGGTACACTTCGGGCGGCGGATACCCAAAACTCCCAGAAAACTCTGCAAGGCACGCTGCTTTTTATCCAGGGGACCGGGCCCGTAGTGAAGACCGCTACAAAGCAGATTCCGCTGGCCGGCCGCTACCATTACATCTTCCAGACGCTTGAGGACAAACGCCTTCGGAATGATGAAGTCAAGCTGGAAGGCGAGTTTGTGGCGGATGGCAATTTCCAGGTGGACAACATTTTTACTATCCACCACGGGGAGCTTTATCGCGTCCGGTATTTCTGTGAAACCTGCAACATTGTGGGACTTGGTCCGGGCAGATGCGTCTGCTGTCAGCAGCCGACTGAACTCCAGGAAGTTCCCGTCAACAAGAACGATAAGAAAATCCTCATCACGCATTGAGCTGGCATAGCTCTGATTTTCTTCTGTTAGTTCGATTCAGGCGTTTCTCCGGCCTGCTGCCCCGAGGCTTTCCGTTGACACTTTCCCCGTCTAAATGCTTAGATAGATTGAGGCGATAAAAACCAATCACCTTGTGGTGAGCGTAGCTCAGCCGGTAGAGCGCCAGATTGTGGATCTGGATGTCGCGGGTTCGAACCCCGTCGCTCACCCCAATCTCTCGGCTAATTCAATTCCTTCTAGGCAGAACTTCAGCACATATCAGGGTTGCTCCGGAATCGACTTTTTGAGGATTTCTGCGCCTGCTGTGTATTGCAGATTTGCAATCGGCGTCATCTGATAGACGTTTACGCGAAAGTCCGGATTGACACCGATCAGCATGTAGGCTGCGCGCTGGGAGCAGCCATAATCTTCCATCAGCCATTCCATCAACTGGATGCTGGCGCGCCAGACGGCTTCTTCCAGGGGCTTTGCGCACGCCAGTGAGATCAGGCTCTCTGGTTTTTCCAGCCGCACAAAGGGCTTGCTCTTTCCCTTGATCACCCCGCAACGCAGCGTTACCGCGCTTCGGGTCTCCATGGCCGTTCCGTAGAATTCCGTATCGCCCTGGCAGGCGTGGACATCGCCCACATAGAGCAGCGCACCGGGGTGGTAACAGGGAATCAGAATCCGCGTGCCCGGCCGGATGTCGCGCACGTCCATATTTCCTCCCCAGCTTCCCTGGCCAAGCCCGGGAGTTGCAACTTCGCGCTCCGGCGCCAGGGCTATTGTGCCAATGAAGGGTGACTGGGGAAAACGCAGCTTGAGCGGGTGGCGGCAGACCTGGCCCTCTTCCCAGGTGACAGCTTCATCAAGAATGACCTCACCTTTTTCGTGGCGCCCGATTGCAAATGTGGGCGTGCTCAGCTGCTTCCACCGCGCGGAATCCCCCAGCGGTTTGTGCCCGGGGCGCCAATAAGTGACGCTTTGGTCGTCCAAATCCAGCTTTTCAATCTCCACTACAAGCGTGTCTCCAGGCTCGGCCCCCCGGATGTGGACGGGGCCCGTAACCGGGTTGGCCATGGGAGGCGAATAGTTCAGGTACCAGGCGCTGAGCAGATTCGCAGCGTCTTCCGGCTCCCGATAGGTTCCCGAGGGGGCATCTTCCGTCTCGAGGATAAACGGTTCACCCGGGTCAATCTCAAGCACCGGGGCATGATGGTAATCGAGGGTGTACTTCAGCGATTCAGGATGGCGCTCAACACGTTTCATGGTTTTCACAGGTCCTTTCACAGCATTTGGTGAGTTTAAAGCGGACATAACGCGTTGTCTATGTACTAACTGGTTATTTATGCAGCTAAAGTAACCTCGCGGGCGGCCGATAGAACCTGTGGATGCTTATCGATTGGTTCTGACCGGGCTGAGGCGCGGCATGGACGCCTGGTGGACAGACCTCTTTGTGAAGTCTCCTGAAGAAAATTTCGTTATCGGAGCCACTGCGTTGAGCCACAGATTTGAAGGACATGGCGATTGTGGCGTTCCACGACTGGAACAACTTCCGGCGGATCTCTAAAGTTTCTGCCGCAACGGGATGAGTCCATCAGCCGCCGGGGGTTGATGCGACCGGGAGGGAAAATGGCGCGGCAGGGTCAAAATCTGGATTCCAAGGCAGGGCAAAAGCCGATTTTCCACCTTTACACTTCCGGGGCGACAAAAGGCTCTATAAGAGCCATCACGAATGTAAAGGGTATTCTGGAGAGCCTGTTCGCGGCGGCTTACGAATTAAAAGTTACTGACGTTTATCAGGAACCCCAGGTGGGCATGGCCGCAGAGGTGCATTCCACACCCACCCTTATCCGGGAGCATCCTACGCCGGCAATTCGAATCTCGGGTGATTTTTCTGGCGAAAAAATTGACCAGTCCCTGTTAGTAGCCCTGGTTCCAAAGGAGACTTCGGGCAAGTAAGATGCGAAGCGGAGCTACAAGCAGAAGCGAACTCCTGAACATCATCGCCGAGTTGCGTGCACAACTCGCTGTTGCACGCGATAATTTGCCTGTGCTCCACAGTGTAGAAGATTTTGAGCGGAGCATCGCAAGCCGGAACGCTGTTCTCCCACGCGCCAAGGGCCGGGAACAGCCTTCTGAAAAGGTCGATTCCGCTATTTCGGTGGGCACTAGCGGCCGATTTTCCGAAGACCGCATCAGGGTCTATCAGCAGATCTTCCTCCATGCCAGGGAAGGTATTGCGATCCAGGATGCTGACGGCCGAATTATTGAACAGAATGCGGCCCACCGGGCGATGCTGGGCTATCCGGATGAAGAGTTGATCGGAAAAACGCCGGCCCATTATCTGGAGAACGGGCTGGATGCGTTTGGGCGGATTATGGACGACCTGCTGCAATGGGGAAGCTACTGCGGCGGGGTTCGATGCCGCACCCGGTCCGGAGAATGGATTGATACTGAGCTTTCTGTTGCTATTATTCGCGACGAAGCCTTGGACATTCTGGGTTATACCACCTTAGTTCATGACGTGACCGAAAAGAAGCGAATGGAAGAAGCACTTCGCGAAAGCGAGGCGCGCTTTACGACCTTCATGAACAACAGCTCCGTGGTTGCCTTTATGCGCGATGCAGATGGGCGGTACGTCTACATCAACCGGGCATTTGAAAACTACATCGGAAAGCGTTCGAGTGAAATCCTGGGAAGAACTCCCTTTGAAATCTGGCCCGCCGAAATTGCCCGGGGACTGACGGTCACCGACAAGCGCGTGCTTGCCGTCGGCCACGCAATGGAGTTGTACGAACGAACGGAACTTCCCGGCAGGGGAGCAAAGGATTGGCTGGCGTTCAAATTCCCCTTTCGCGACAGGGGTGGAAACATGCTTGTCGGATGCGTCTCAATCGATGTCACGGAGCGTAAGAGCCTTGAGGAGCAACTGCGCCAGTCACAAAAGATGGAGGCCGTTGGCCGGCTGGCGGGCGGTATTGCCCATGACTTTAACAACCTGCTGACCATCATCAACGGTTACTCCGACCTGTTGTTGAACTCCGTCGAAACCAGTGAAGACCAGAGAAGCAAGATCGAAGAAGTCAAGAAAGCAGGAGATCGGGCAGCGCTGCTCACCCGCCAGTTGCTGGCATTCAGCCGCAAACAGGTCCTGGCCCCGCAGGTGCTTGACCTGAATACCGTTATTGAGGGCTTGCGGAAGATGATCGAGCGGCTCATTGGAGAAGATATTGAATTCTTAACTATCCCGCACGACCGCCTGGACATGGTAAAAGCAGACCCCGGACAGGTGGAGCAGATCATTATGAACCTGGTTGTGAACGCCAGGGATGCCATGCCGAACGGCGGAAAGCTGACAATTGAAACAGTAAACGTCGAATTTGATGAGGTGTATTCGCGCGCTCACGTGCCCAGCCAGCCGGGACATTACGTGATGATTGCCGTTAGTGATACCGGAACGGGTATGGACCGGGAAACGCAGAGGCATATCTTTGAGCCTTTCTTTACCACAAAGGAGAGCGGCAAAGGGACAGGACTCGGCCTCGCCACTGTTTATGGCATTGTCAAGCAGAGCGGGGGCTTTGTCTGGGTTTACAGTGAGCAGGGAGTGGGCACGACCTTTAAAATCTATTTCCCACGGGTCTTGGAGCAGAAGCAGGCGCCGGTGGTAAGCCGGGTTGACCCCGGCGAGTTGAGAGGGACGGAGACGATCCTGGTGGCTGAAGACGAAGAAGCATTGCGCCTTTTGATCTGTGAAACTCTGCAACAGCATGGATACAACGTGCTGGAGGCCGCAGACGGACAAGGCGCTGTCAGATTGAGTGAGCGGTACGCGCTGCCCATCCACCTGCTGATTGCTGATGTGGTGATGCCCCAGATGAGCGGGCGTAAGCTGGCTGAGCGGATCACCGCTGCCCGTCCTGGCGTGGGCGTTCTCTATATGTCCGGGTACACTGATGACGCCATTGTTCACCACGGTGTCCTTGACCCGAACACGGCCTTCCTGCAAAAGCCGTTTTCGCCCGGAACACTGGCCAGGAGAGTCCGCCTTCTTCTTAGCCATCGCCCAAGTGGCAGATCCTGACTCCCTTTTTCCATTTGTTGTTCCCGCCCTGTCCCATTTGGCAGAAATCAGTGCAAAAACCACGATCCAATTAGACTGGCGCACAGGATTCCTAATCATGACTTGTCGGTTGGGATTGGATTTCACAGGCATGCAAAGATCATTTCAGGCCACCTCATTCCTGGGTCAGCGTACCCGATGACATTTGGGCGCGGAGCAGATTTCAGGAATTTGCTTTGACAAACGAAACGAAAGGCATTAAAACCTATGCGATTGTCATCTACGGTGTCGGAAGGACAAAAACGCTATGCTGGCCGAAGAACGGCGACGGGCAATTTTGGATATCATGGCACGCGAAGGCCGGGTCCTAGTGCGCGAACTGGCCGACCGATTCAATACCTCCCATGTCACCATCCGTAACGATCTGAAAATACTACATACTGAAGGACTTATTCAGCGGGCGCACGGCGGGGGGCTGCCGGCCGGGGGCGGAACGCTGATTGACCCCAGCCTGAAGGAAAAAGAAAGCGTCCATCAGGATGAGAAGCGCAGAATTGGAGAGGCGGCCGCGGGCATGGTGAAAGAGGGGCAGTCCGTGCTGCTCGATTCCGGAACCACAACCACGGCGGTGGCCCGGGCATTGCGCCAGCATCGGAATCTGACGATCATCACCAACGCCGTCAACATTGCGGCGGAGCTGGCTCCAACGCCTATGGAATTGATTCTGACCGGCGGGATCCTTCGGGAAAGGTCATTCTCGCTGGTGGGGCCGCTTGCGGAAGAAACCTTGCGGCAGCTTCAGGCAGACATCCTGTTTCTAGGCGTAGACGGTTTCGACGTTGATTACGGTCTGACAACGCCGAACCTGCTGGAGGCCAAAGTGAATCGCGTCATGGTTGAGATCGCCCGGCGCGTGGTAATGGTTTGCGACTCCAGCAAGTTCGGGCGGCGGAGCCTTTGCCTGATTGTTCCACCTGCCTCGATCAATGAGGTGATTACAGATTCCGCCATCGGAAAGAGTGAAGTTCGCGCGCTCGAAAAGGTTGGAATCAAGGTAACCATCGCCTGACCTCCATAGCACTCTATGCGCGGCGCTGTTTCAACCCGGGAGCGTAGAGGCCCGCTTTTGCCATCCCAGTTCCATTTCCTGAAAAGTTCCGGCCTTTCAGTCGCCTCTGTCGTGCTGGGCTCGGCGGCTAGCCACGCTCGCAGAGGTTTCGGTCTTTTGGCCCTGCGGCTGTTTCTGTCCGCGAATGGGTGGTGCTGCATTCAGACCTGGAGCGTTGTGGCCGGCCAGGCCGGCATTCTTGACGGGGTTGGGACGCGCCGATAGAATGAAGGATTGCTTAGTCCGTGTGATTTCAATACGATGGCGCTACGCTTTTACAATACGCTGGCAGGCGGGATGGAAGAATTCCAACCGCTGGAAGACAATAAGGTCCGGATTTACACCTGCGGCCTGACGGTCTATGGGTACGCCCATATCGGCAACTACCGGACCTTTGTTTTCCAGGATATCCTGCGGCGCTTTCTGAAGTACAGCGGTTACGAAGTCCTCCAGGTGATGAACCTGACGGACGTGGACGATAAGACCATACGCAATGCCAAGGCAGCAGGGCTCAGCCTGCGGGAATATACCAGCAAGTATATTGAGGCATTTGAAGTTGACGGGGAACTTCTGAACCTGGAAAGACCGGAGATTATGGTCCGGGCCACGGACCACATTGATGACATGGTCAAGCTGATCCAGACGCTTGTGCAGAAAGGTTACGCTTACGAAAGCGAAGGCTCCTACTACTTCCGGGTTGAAAAGTTTTCTGATTACGGCAAGCTTTCGCGGATCGACCTTTCAGGGATGCGTGCCGGGGCCCGGGTGGACTCCGACGAATACGACAAAGCCAACGTTCGCGACTTTGTTCTTTGGAAGGCTGCCAAGGAAGGCGAGCCTTTCTGGGACACCCCGCTTGGCCCAGGGCGTCCTGGCTGGCACATTGAATGTTCTGTGATGTCAATGAAGTATCTCGGCGAAACCTTTGACATCCACTCCGGCGGGATTGACCTGGCCTTTCCACATCACGAAAACGAAATTGCACAGAGTGAGGCGGCTACCGGCAAGCCCTTTGTGCGGTTCTGGCTGCATGGTGAACACCTGGTCGTGAATGGCGAGAAAATGTCCAAGTCGCTGGGCAATGTCTACACCTTGCGCGACCTGGTTGCAAAGGGCTACAAACCCACAGCAATCCGGTATCTGCTGGCTTCGGTCCCTTACCGCAGCCTTCTGAATTTTACCTTCGAAGGTCTGCAGCAGGCAAAGCACTCGGTGGAGCGCCTGAGGAACTTCCATTATCGCCTGACGAAAGAGACGTTCCCCGCAGGCAAGAGTGATGAGCTTGATCAAGCTGCGGCAACAGCGCGGAAGAATTTTGAAAATGCTCTGGCAGACAATCTGAATTCGGCTGAGGCTCTGGCCGCCATCTTTGAGATGGTCCGGGAGGGAAATACAGCCATGGACCAGGGCAAGTTTCTTGAAGGGAACCGTGCGGCCTTCCTGGACACGCTGGCGCGATGGGACCGGATCTTTGCCGTGCTCGAAGATAATGATCAGGCCAAGCTTCGCCAGTTCGGGCTGATCAAGACGGGGCAGGAGATTGAGGCTGAAAAAGCCTCCGTCCCGGATGGAGCGCCAACGGAAACTCTGGTTGAAACCTTGAGCGATGATGAAATTGAGAACCAGATTGCTGAACGCGAGAATGCCCGGCGGCGCGGCGACTTCAAACGAGCAGATCAGATTCGCGACGAACTCCTGGAAGGCGGAGTTCTGTTGGAGGATACCAAAGCCGGCACTCGCTGGAAACGAACATGATGTTTCTCCCCGCCTTCTTTCAATCGATGCCTTTGTCTTGTGAAGCGACTTTCCCCAATGCGTCCTGTGTGCATTCGACAAATTTGAGGATGCAGGCAAGGAACCTGTATGA
>JBJKQZ010000292.1:0-5248 GCA_046704865.1 Terriglobia bacterium | reverse complement strand
GTTCAGGATGGGGATACGGCAAGGGATGAAGCAGGACTGCGTTAATAACCGAAAACATGCCCGCGTTCGCGCCGATGCCAAGAGCGAGCGTCAAGACAGCAACAATGGTGAATCCGGGGTTGCGGCGAAGCTGGCGGAGGCCGTAGCGGAGGTCCTGGGCGAGGTCGGTGAGGAAGCGAACGCTCCAACTATCGCGGCATACTTCTTTCGCATGCGCGATGCCGCTGATTTCTAGCCCTGTGCGCTTTGCGGCTTCTTCCGGGGATATGCCAAGCTGAACGTATTTCTCCGCCTGATGTTCAACATGCGCGCGGAGTTCCTTCTCCAACTCCACCTTTACGGAGTCGCTCCGGAACAAAGCTCGCAGCCGATACCGGAGACCGCTGAACATGGGGCATCTCTACGCTGTGTCCAGTTTTCGGAGGACCGGAATTCCAGCTTACAAATCAGGCGGACTATCGATTTTCCTGGGCGGCCATCGCCATGTACTTGTGCACGTGATCCAGAAGCAGCTTTGCCTCGCTGAAGTGGGAAACAGAATCCAGGATGACAGGATCGTTATCCGCGGCAATTTCTTCCGCCACGTCCTCACCGTAAATATTGCCGACAATCTGCTCCTGGATGCGCAGGGCCACAAAACTGCTGTTGCTTTGAATCTCCGAATCCGAGATTCCGATGTTCTGTTTCGCCAGAAATTGCTCAAAATCTGCGATAACGTCCGCGTTGGCCTGGAAGTCTTTTGGAACGGTGGAGTGCGTGCCCAGATAGC
This sequence comes from Terriglobia bacterium, assembly GCA_046704865.1. Taxonomy (GTDB): domain Bacteria; phylum Acidobacteriota; class Terriglobia; order UBA7540; family UBA7540; genus SCRD01. Next base: position 4,479 of record JBJKQZ010000292.1, on the reverse strand, counting down.
TTTGAGCAAAGTTGAAGAACACGCCATTGTCTATCAGAGCCCGCTCGACAGAGTTCAGCCTGGTTGGAGTGACCTTGACGTCCGGCGTGATTCCTCCGCCGCCGTAAACCTTTCGCCCTCCATCCGTATACTTCACTTCCGTGTGGGGACTCGGACCGCTGTCATAGTGGTACAGATAGTCGTAAAGAGAAACTTTGTTGTAGTCGCGCTGAATCAGGCGTCCGCTGGGCGTGTAATAGCGTGCTGTGGTGAGAGTCATGCCGGTACGGTCGCTTAAAGGAAAGACCGTCTGCACCAGACCCTTGCCAAAACTGGTCTGGCCCATAATCAGCGCGCGGTCGTGGTCTTGCAAAGCGCCTGTGACGATTTCCGCCGCGCTTGCGGTCATTCGATTGATCAGCACTACAATCGGGTAAGTATTCCCCTGGTCGCCGTGTTTTGCAAAATACCTTTGTTCCGGCGACGAGCGGCCGTAGTGGTAAACGATCAACTGTCCCTTTTTCAGGAAATGATCGGCCACTGCAACAGCCTGGTCGACCAGTCCGCCGGGGTTTCCACGCAGATCAAGAATCAATCCATCGATATGATCGGCATCAAACTTGTTAAGCGCCTGGGTCAATTCAGGATTGGTGGTTTCATTGAACTCCTCGATCCTGACGTAGCCGACGCGCGAATTCTTGAGAAGGAAGGCTTCAACGCTGGGTTCGGTGATCTGCTGGCGGGTTACCGTAAAGCTCAACAACTTTTGCAGCCCTTCGCGCTGGACGCCGATTTGCACTGTGGTACCGGCCGGGCCCTTCAGCAACTTCGATACGCGATCTGTTTGCTTTTCCAGTGAAGGCTCAAGGCCCTCCGCAGACTTCCCGTTGACGGTTACGATGATGTCTCCGGGACGAATGCCGGCGCGAAATGCCGGCGAACCGGAAATCGGAGAAACCACAAAGGTCAGCAACTTGCCCATTTTTCCGGGCCGCGACTCAATGGACATGCCGACGCCAAAATACTTGCCTTCCTGGCCTTGAGTCATCAAGGCAAAGGCGCGAGGATTGAAAAAGTCAGAGTGCGGATCGAGCGTGCGGAGCATTCCCGGAATCGCGCCAATAAAATTGCTGTCCGTGGGGCCGTAGATCGCCAGGTCAGGGCTGACAGGGCTGGCATAATTCCGCTGAATCTTATCGTAAACAGTAGTGAACTTCTGCACGTTGGCCTGGAACGATGCATCGTTCTCTTCGGGCGCCGTCGCCTCATCCCGCAGACCGTAAGCATGGCCAAGCATGGCAAATAATAGCGCCACAGCAAAAACGACCCATCCCGTATATCGAAGTCTCTTCATTTTTTCAGCTCCTCTTCGCTGTCCATCATTCTCGCTTCCCTGGCCACAAGGTTGATTTCTATTATCCATATTATGAGCATTGCGTCCGTTGTATATGATTCAATTTCACAAAAACTCGTTTACCGGTAAAGCCCCACCTGCAATCAATATCTTATTCGATGCGCGGTTTCGATGACTCGTTAGTAATTTTTAACACGCCTGGGTTATTCATACCTGAGCGCCACCAGGGGATCAACCTTCGCGCCCGGTGGGCTGGGATGTAACAGGCCGGCAGAGCTCCGCAAGCCAACCGAGTTATGCGCCATAGAAGGTATTTCTTCAGCCAATGTTTCAGCTCATCTGACAACGCAGGGTGTTTACGTGTCGCATGCCAACTTTTATGCGGCCACGGTAGTGGAGCGGCCCGGGTTTCAAGAACAAGGGGTCGTCCGTTCCGGCCGCGCTTGCTACACCAGAGGCGAAGAGGTCGATCGCCTGATCGCTGGCGCGCGGGGCATCGCCCAGCGGCGGCCATGAAGCTCACTTAATCCCCGTCCAGCAAGCACAAGGTCATTCAAATCAATCCTGCACGCTGGCAGGTGACCTTCATCACATCCCACGGTCACAGAACAAGTTACCATAGAATTGGAAGCAAGCATCCAGTTCCCGGAAGTTTGCCGGACGCTGCAGGTTTTGAAACACCTTGCGCGACAGAGCGCGCAGACGATCTGGTTCCAGGAGCCCAGCCATGCCAGTTTCCCCGTGGCCTGGAATGCCGTCCTTTGAGCGCACGCCCAGGCACAGTACTGCCAATGGCGACACAGTTTTCCATGTCCTCAACGTCACCAAAATCTACCGGATGGGCGAGGTCGAGGTCCATGCACTCCGCCGCGTCAACCTCGATTTCTACCCAGGTGAATTTGTGGTGTTGCTGGGACCGTCCGGGAGCGGCAAGACAACTCTTCTGAACATTCTGGGCGGCCTGGACGTGCCAACATCCGGCAGCGTTCTCTATCTCGACCATGACATTACTTCCGCCAGTGAAGGCGAATTAACGCGGTACCGCCGCGAGCACGTCGGCTTCGTCTTCCAGTTCTACAATCTGATTCCAAGCCTGACGGCGCTTGAAAACGCGGCGCTGGTGACCGAAATCGCCGAGAATCCTCTGAGCCCCGAAGAGTGCCTGCGCCTTGTTGGACTGGAACAGCGGTTCAACCACTTCCCTGCCCAGTTGTCGGGCGGCGAACAGCAGCGGGTGGCTATTGCCCGCGCAATCGCCAAGAGACCGGAAGTTTTGTTGTGTGACGAGCCCACCGGCTCGCTCGATTACCCCACCGGCAAGGTTGTGCTGGACGCGCTGGCACGAGTGAACCGCCAGCTTGGCACTTTTACCATCGTCATCACCCACAACGCAGCGATTGCCGGCATGGCAGATCGCGTGGTCCACATCAGCAGTGGTGAAATTGTAGCGATTCATAAGAACGAGAAGAAAATCGAGGCTTCTGAACTTTCCTGGTGACTGGTGATGACCTCGCTCAATAAAAAGCTGTTACGCGACCTTCGCCTGATGCGCGGACAGTTGATCACCGTGGCGCTTGTCGTCGCCTGCGGCGTGTCAACATACGTGACCATGCGCGGCTCCTACGAATCAATTGCCGCTGCCCAGCAGGAGTACTACAGCCGCTACCGTTTTGCAGAGGTTTTTGCCCACCTGAAACGGGCGCCCGACACGCTCAAGGAGAACATAGCCTCTATCCCGGGAGTGGCGTCAGTGCAGGCACGGATAGTTGTTGAAGTGACGCTCGATGTTCCCGACCTGCCGGAGCCTGCGGTAGGCCGTCTCATTTCCATTCCGGAGCGCCAGGCGCCAATGTTGAACGACCTCTGCATTCTCCGCGGGCGTTACTTTGAACCCGGGCGGCGCGACGAAGTCCTTGTCAGCGAAGCATTTGCAACGGCCAACCATCTGGAAGTTGGGCAGGCCATTGGCGCCGTCATCAACGGCCGTTGGGAACGCCTTCGAATTGCAGGTATCGCCATCTCGCCCGAATACGTCTACGAAATCCGGGGATCAGAGGTCTTCCCGGACAACCGGCGTTTTGGAGTTTTCTGGATGAGCCGAAAGACTCTGGGCCCTGCGTTCAACATGGAAGGCGCGTTTAATGATGTTGCTCTCGCGCTTGTTCCTGGCGCGAGTGAGCAGGAGGTCATCACCCGCCTGGATACCCTGCTTCACCGCTACGGCGGGCTGGGCGCCTACGGACGCTACGACCAGATTTCCAACCGCTTCCTCTCCGACGAGATTGTGCAAGACCGGATTACCGGCATCTTTGTGCCGACGATTTTTCTGGGAATTGCGGCGCTCCTGATCCATATCGTCCTTTCGCGGCTGGTGGGCACCCAGCGCGGTGCAATCGGCCTGCTGAAGGCTTTCGGTTACAGCAATACTTCAATCGCACTTCATTATTTAAAATTTGCACTTGCAGCAGTCCTACTGGGAACGCTCATAGGAGGACCGCTCGGCCTCTGGCTGGGCCACGGCCTGGCGAGACTCTACGAGGACTTTTTCCGTTTTCCCGAACTTCACTTTGTCCAAGGCCAGGGATTGATTCTCTCGGCTTTCGCCATCAGCGCTGCCGCGGCTTGCCTGGGCGCACTTGGGGCGCTACGATCTGTCATAGCGTTGCCACCGGCTGAGGCTATGCGCCCCGCGGCCCCGGCGCGGTTCCGTCCCGGTTTCGCTGAACGACTCGGCCTGCAACGCTTTGTCTCTCTCCCAGCAAGGATGATCATGCGCAACCTGGAGCGGCGCCCGTGGAAGGCCGGACTTACGACTTTTGCCCTGGGGATGGCTGGCGTCATTCTGGTTGCCGGATTCTACTTCTACGACGCCATCGACTACTTGATTCGGGTAGAGTTCCAAACTGCTTCGCGTCAGGACATCACCGTCCTGCTGAACGAACCACACGGCTCTTCGGCGCGTTACGCCCTGGCAGGCCTGCCGGGAGTCTGGAGGGACGAGCCTTTCCGCGCCGTGGACGCAAGGCTGCGGTATGAGCATCGGTCCCGCCGGGTTGCAATCATGGGGATGCAGACAGACCAGCAGTTGCGGCGGATCGTGGATCTTGGACTCCAGCAGGTCAAGCTCCCGTCGGAAGGGATTGTCC
>JBJKQZ010000291.1:0-3128 GCA_046704865.1 Terriglobia bacterium | reverse complement strand
GATTAATGGAGTTCCAGCGCTCGCGACATGATCAAGTGAATTTTGCAATCCGGGTAAAGCACTTCGAGGCCGGGGATAACAAGTTAGGCCTGATTGAACAGGCGCCTTTCCCCGTTCAGACTCGAGAACTTGGAGAAGTTCTGGGATCCGTTCCCGAACGGCGTTACAGGTATGAACCGGGAACATCACTGAAAATTCCGGTAGAAGGAGGCGGCAACTTGATCTTCAAGGGAGAGGTCGGTACGCGATTCTCCGGATTCAGTTGGCAGCAGTTTCCACTTCAGCCAGCACCTGGGGAGATAGCCCTTGATGGCCCTGCCCTGGTTCCGGAATCGGCGCTTCTGGCAGAGGCGCACGGGTTCGCAAAAGTTAGCGGACCGGACGGATGCCTTTACATTTACATTCCTGGCAAGGGTCTGCTGATTCTCTCATTGCATCACTTCCCGGAGGCCCATGAGGCGGCTGTGGATCGTGGGCATGCGCTTTTCGAACTCGGCAATCAGTGGTATTACCTTTTCTCCGAAATGCCCATTATTGGTGGCAACCGGCCTAAGACAATCTGGATGTACCTTGCGAAGAATTACGAGCCTTCCCGCTTTGGACTCACGTGGGATCGGAAAGCGCCGTTCGTGGGTTCAGCGGAAAGCGTGATGGAAGTTTTAAACCAGCTTCAGAAATGAAAGCCCACGGCTATGCTTTGCGGAGAGCGCCTCTAAGACGAGTTAATGCGTCATCCGGATCCACCTACCGGATTGGCCCATCGTCGCCCGGGAAAAGTTCTCCAAGGCCGCGAATGATGTTCTGCTCTTTGGGGGAAAAGCGCTCGCTGAATCGCGGGCTGTTGAGGAACCGCTCCCGCTGCTCGGGAGTCATGGCGCGCATCAGCCGCAGCGCAATCCGCACCCTGCGCCGTTCCAGCGGACGCAAATTGCGCCACTCCACGGACATCTCGCGCACGTTCTGCCGCTGCTCGGGAGTAAGGTTGGAATAGATTTTCTCCCGCTGCCGGATCTTATCCTTCTGTTCCGGCGTCAACTGGTTCCAGTGCTCAAGATTCTCCCGGATTTTTGCCTGGCGCTCCGGAGGCAATTGCTGGAAGCGCTTGTCGTTCTTGAGAACGCGTTCCTGCTCCCTGGGTGGCAGATCGCGTAGTCGCTCAAAAAAACCGGCGCGCCGTGCCGCCTGCCGTGCAAGCGCCCTGCGTTCCTGCCGGGCTTCGCGCCGCCTCGCCATCCTGCGCTGCGAATATGCCGGAAGCGCCGCCAGCATCAGGCATGCCAGCGCCAGAACCATTGCACAGAGGGAACAGTAACGCCGCGTCGGTGTTGGCGGCTGCGTCCTTGAATTGCGGGTCCGGTCTCTCATCAAACGTCATTTCTGTTCCCGCGGAGCGGGAGTGGAATCCGCTTTTCCGCCGGGCAAAGCGGCAGGCAGTCTATGCCGGCTGCTAATTCTGGTTTGCCTGCGGCAGCTCCGAAAGCGCGTCAAAGTTGGCCACCACTTCATAGTCTTCCAGCAGCGAAAAGTTCTCATCCATTTTCAACTGCTCCTCTGCCGGCAATGGCTGCTTTTTCACCTGGGCGGTTTCGGCTGGCTGCGGGGTTATAGAAGCTTCCACGGGCTGCTGCTGGCTGACCGCAGGATGGTTGTTTTCAACCACATTATGGTGGTTGAAAACAACCACAGCGGCAAAAATCATGATGACAGCCGCCACACCGGCCACGAGCGCCCGCAGCCGTCCAAAACCGAAAAATCCCGGATCTTTCCGTGCGCTTTCCTCCACCCGCGCCCGCACCTTGGCGTCAAACCAGGGCGAAGGTTCTGCCGTGCTCCAGTCGTCAAGCGCATTGTCAAGCTTGCGGTAATCTTCCGCGGCCCGCGCGCATTCTGCGCAACCGGCCAGGTGCTGGCGCATCCTTTCAGCCTGCTGCGGCTCCAGCATCTGGTGGAAAAACAAAAAGAGGTTCTCACGTTCCTGGCACTTCATAACTGCCCTCCCCTGACAAGCGGTTCCAGGCGGACGCGAAGGGTTTCATAAGCGCGGAACAGCAGAGATTTAACGGCGCTCTCGGATACCTTCAGGACCTTCGCAATCTGGCGGTAGTCCACGTCCTGATACTTGTGCAGAATCACCGCAGCGCGCTGATTTTCCGGCAGGGCCTCAATGGCTTCGCGAATCAACCTGCCCCGGTCCGTTTCAATCAATTCCTGCTCTGCGGTTGCTCTGGGATCCACAAACTCGAATGTATTTTCGCCGTCTTCGCCGGAATTGTTAGCGTCCTGCCGCGGCCGGCCCTTTGCATCCCGGATGGCGTTTAGCGCAAGATTGGTGGCAATCCGGTAGAGCCACGTGGTAAAACGCGCGTCCGGGCGATAGCGGTGCCGGGCCTTGTAAACGCGTAGAAACGCCTCCTGAGCCAGGTCTTCCGCCAGCGCCTGGTCGCGTACCAGCCTGCAAAAGTATTTGACAAGGGGGGTACGGTAGCGCCGGAGCAGCTCGTCGAAAGAACCGGCATCACCCTGCCGAACGCGCAGCATCAAGTCGAGATCCGAGTCTACCACCATCGCGCCCACACCTTATATAACACACGGAAGGCCAAAGAGTTGCGGTCACACATCAGATTTTCTGCCAGGGGCCCGGATGTATCCGGCAGGTGCCTCCGGCACATGCTTTTTAGCAACTTTCGGACATCGGACGGGTTTCTATCAATGCAGGGCCAGCTTGCCCCTTGCTTCGTCAGAAGGCCAAGCATTTCACTTGCCAGAGCGCAGAGATGAGACGAAGACCATTACTTTGTTCATTTTCAATAACTTGTAGAAGTCATCTCAGGGAAGCTGAAACGGCGCGCAGCGTAATTGTTTCCGGCGGACCCGGAAGAGCTTTTTACGTAAAATTTGCAGGTATTTGGAAACTCACGTGCTCCTCTTGGCGTCTGAAAGAAGTGGAAGGGGCCGTGTAGGCCAAAGGGCAGCAACGTAGGGTGACAGGAAGACGAACAAGTGGTAGGTTCGGTAGTGAGAATGGGTTGAGGGAATTGCGAAGAAGCGCAACCTGGTTTAAAGAAAGTGGCTGCCAAGGGGGTACGAGATGCTCAAACGCGAATTCAAGTGGTCAGTTCTTGTTCTAA
>JBJKQZ010000290.1:0-4328 GCA_046704865.1 Terriglobia bacterium | reverse complement strand
AAGGACCTTGGTGACCGGATGGAAGACGTCGTCATCCTGACCATGTCTGAATTCGGGCGGACGGCGCGTGAAAACGGCAATCGCGGTACGGACCACGGCCACGCGAATGCCATGTTTGTCCTTGGCGGCCCGGTTAAGGGAGGAAAGGTCTATGGCGATTGGCCGGGACTGAAGCCCGGCCAGTTGAATCAGGACCGGGATCTGGCCATGACAACGGATTTCCGCGATGTGTTTGCCGAAATTGTTGTGCGGCACCTTGGGGCTGAAAATACCGGGGCTGTCTTCCCAGGATTTACGGTTGCGCCCAAACGGTTCCGGGGCTTTATCGCCTGATGGAAGCGATTTTCTGGAGATTCGGCGGTCCTTGGCGCGGCATGGCTGGGCGCTGATCCCAGTTAATCCAGACGAATGCTTTTGGGACCCAGTCGCTTTGCGGGTCTTTCTCCTTGCCTTATTGAATCCCTCGCCAGCGTCCCGCACTCACTCGATCCTCAACATAAGGAACTCTCCGATGATCGTCATTGGTATCTTGATGATCTTTAGTTCGGTTTGATATTCGCAACCTTGCCTGACAACAACTGGCCAGCTATCGATTGCACCTCTTAGGGACTATAAAAAGCACCGGATATCGCCGGGAGACTCAACTTCTACGCGCTAGGCGCCGATTAATAGAAACAGAGGTCGATTGAGCCGGTCTAGCGCCTTAGAATCCGTGGAATCCAGGTCGGGACTCAGGTAGCGAGGTTCTAAAATGCAAAGATTGTATATGCTGATGTTGATTGCCGGATTATCAGTTGCTCCGGCGCTTCCCCGCCAGGGCTTTCCGTCTGAAGCCGCAACAATGAAGGTGAGACAGAAAGAAGAGCTACAGGCGTTGAAACTGAAGCAGAAATACGCCAAAGATTCTCTGAAGAATTCCGACTTGCCCAAGGCGGTTCGCACCCAACTAAAGCATAAATTGAAAAGGGAGCAAAGGAAACTCCGCCAACAGCAGAAGGACGAGCGTCAAAGTCTGAAGGACCGTGAGCGTCTGCTGAACCTGGAAATGAAAGAACTTGATTCGGATTAATTAACTCCAGCAACCCCGGCAAGAGCGTCAGGCCCATGGTCTGAATACTGCCTGACTTTGGGATAAAGCCTGCAAGCCATCGACCATCAATTCCCTGCCGATTTCCGGCCAGATCCAACTGTCACACTGCAGAGAAATTCCGCCAGTCTTTCTGTTAAACTAGGGGTAATCCTGCGATCGGAGGCTATCGATGAGGCGTCCACTATGGGGCCTTGCACTTTGCCTGGTATCGGTACCGGTGATGTTCGGTCAGCAACGGCCGCCAACCCTGGGTCCCTCGCAGCCTTCACTGCGCGGTCCCAGTTCCGCGCGGACGGCCGACGCGCGTTTGCTGCTGAAAATGCACACGGTTTACATTGAGCGAATCGACCATGATCTGAATGACAGGCTGACGGATGATCTGGCTCACGCCTCGTGGCTGAAGGTGGTAGACAAAAAGGATGAGGCCGATGCGGTAGTCCGAGGAACTTGTTTTGACCTGCCTCGGCTGAAGAGGCTGCACGCCGAGATTTATATCAATGACCGCTATACGGGGAAATCGATCTGGCAGGACGTGATTGCTGTGCCTTATGGTCCGCCTGCGCTTCCCGCTGCCGTGGACCAGGCAGCCGCTGAAATTCTGGCCCACCTGAACGAAAGCATGCATATTGCCACACGACGATAGACACTAACCAAGCGATCGGTTGGGACGCGCTTGCCCGGCAGCAATTCCCAGTGCGTAACGGTTTCAGGGACCATGACTGACTATCGAAGCTATTTTGCCGATTTTGGCGAGACGGCGTATCTCAATTGCGCATACCAGGGAGTCTTCCCGCTTGCTGCCGTGGCCCGTGGCCATCAGGCGATTGAGCAGAAATGCCATCCGGAACGGATGGACCCCGACGAATATTTTGATCTTCCGCGGCGCGTGCGTAATCTTCTTGCTGGAATCATAGGCAGTCACGCAGACGAGATTGCGCTGACGTGCGGCGCAACCCAGGGCGTCGGTGTTGTTGCCGCGGGATTGCAACTGGCCGCCGGTGACGAAGTGGTCGTTGCAGTAAATAATTTTCCCGCAAACCTCTTTACCTGGCTTTATATGCGCCGGCGCGGAGTGCGGGTAAAGGTTCTCAGGAGCGGGGATGGCGCACTTCGATTGGAAGATGTAGCCGGCGCCTTTAGTCCGCGTACAAAAGTCCTGGCCCTCGATTGGGTGGATTATTCAACAGGTAGACGAATCGACCTTGCTTCGTTTGGTGAACTCGCCCATCAGAACGGCGCCTTATTTGTTGTTGACGGCACTCAGGCGGTGGGGGCTCTGGAACTGGATGTTCATGAGCTTCCCGTTGATGCACTTGCGGTGGCTGCCTATAAGTGGCTCCTGGGTCCGTATGGGACCGGCTTTGTATACGTCAAAGACGAACTATTGGACCGTCTCGATCTGAGGGTGGTCAACTGGCTGTCTGTTAATGGCGCGGATGATTTTGACGCCCTTCCCATTGACGATTTTGCGTTGGCGCGGGCTGCGCGAATTTTTGATGTTCCGGAAACAGCCAACTTTCTGAATCTATCCACACTGGAGGCTTCACTCGAATTTGTCCGCAGAGTAGGCGCGGCCACCGTGCGCCAGTATTGCGGTGGATTGCTTAATCTCGCTGCTGAAGGGCTGAAGGCGAGAGGATATTGGTTGTCAAACGATGACCGGACACGGCTTCCTTCGCCGATTCTGAGCTTTCAGTGTGAATCGAATGCCGCGACGGACCGGCTGTATGCGGAACTCAAATCACGCCACGTTGAAGTCAGCCTGCGCCACCATCGGATTCGAATTTCGCCATACCTTTACAATACCGAAGAGGATGTGGGGCGCCTCCTGGAAATTGCGGAAGAGGCGAGAAAAGCCTAATGGCAGGTGCGGCAGGCTAGCAGTTTGATCCTTATCTTCGCATGCGCACGTTGAAGAAATCCGCAACCCTGAACGAAAGACAGTTTGCTGGGCATTCTGAATAGATGCTTTCCGGTTCCTATGCGTATTCGCAACTTTCATCCTTCTGATTTGCCCGCCCTTTCAAACATTGACCAGTCCTGTTTTCCACCTGGAATCTCGTACTCACGGGAAGAACTTGCGGGCTTCATCGCTCTGCAGACGTCCAGAACCTGGGTTGCAGAGGAGGATTCATCCATAACAGGGTTTGTGGTGGCGGCGCGAGAGCCCACCAGAGTGGGCCATATCATCACCATCGATGTGCTGGAGGAATTTCGGGGGCAGGGGACTGGAACCGGGCTGATGGACGTTGCAGAGGACTGGGCGCGCAGTTCCAAGCTGCAGATCATTTATCTTGAGACGGCTGAAGACAATCTGGCTGCACAGAGCTTCTATGAGGCACGCGGATACCGGAAGGTTGATAAAGTTGAACGGTATTACAACAACGGTCAGGCTGCGTGGGTGATGATCAAGCGTCTGACGTAGACCACTGGCGGTGGCCAAAAGCCCGGACGCCGGAAGGCGTGGATTTGTCGCACCAGGACCGATTCCCGCAGTTGACAGGGCGGCTGACTGATATAATCCTCGTTGCAATTTAAAGAAGTGTGCACGTTTCCGAGGTTTTTATGCCTGTGAAACTTGAAGCCCGCGAACACAAGGTCATTGTCATTGCCATTGCGGTGGCTGCAGTCTCTTTGGTGATAGGCGTCAAGTATTTCTCTCGCGCATTTCCTGAGGCATCGCTCAATCTGCAGGTCAGCAGGTCCGATTCGCTCCCAATTGCGGAAGCTTTCCTCTCCCGATACGGATTCAACACACGAGGGTACAGGCACGTCGCCATATTCACCTACGATGATCAGGCCAAGACCTATCTTGAGCGCACTCAGGGTCTGGCCCGGATGAACCAGTTGACCAGCGGCCCCATCCATTTGTGGCGCTGGTCGCACCGATGGTTCAAACCGGAGCAGGAGAAGGAATTTCGAGTGGACGTCAGCACTCAGGGCCAGGTGGTGGGCTTTGGTTACCAAATTCCAGATTCGGCGCCGGGTGCTTCGCTCAGTCCGGAACAGGCAAGAAAAACTGCTGAGCAGTTTCTTCAGAACGGGATGCACCGCGATCTTGCAGATCTTGAATTCCTGGACTCTGAATCGGAAAAGCGCCCGGCCCGTGTCGATTACAGCTTCACCTGGAAACTGAAAAGCGTCAATCTGGGGAACGGAAGCTATCGCATCGAGGTTGACGTCGATGGCGATCAGATTGCGGGCTACAGCGAATATGTCAAAATTCCCGACCAGTATC
>JBJKQZ010000289.1:0-6845 GCA_046704865.1 Terriglobia bacterium | reverse complement strand
TCTTAGCTTCCACATCGGCTAAAGCGGGACATTTCTTTACGGTCCCGGCTGGTCTTGATAATACAAGAGTTTAAAGTTGCGTCATACCCTATTGTCCACAGCAGCCCTCCGTTTAGAGTTCCAAATGCCGTTTTTTGTCCGGGAGCTTTGACAAAAACCGTCACCTGAGGCCGCCTGGACACATTCCACGAACAGCGTAGCGGTTCTGTGACTATTTTGCTCCGCTCCGTTGTAGCTGCGTCCGGATAGCCTCAATCTGCTGCTCGGCGCCGGTCTCGCCCGGAAAGTTTCTGAGTTCTTCCTTAAATTCGGCCATCGCCCCCGGAATGTCACCCTTGAGCTTCAGGATCATTCCCATGGCGAAGTGATAAGCGAGCCCGCCTGGCTGCAATTGAAGGGCATGCCGCACCGCCCTTTCAGCGTCATCCAAATGCCCCTGTTTCAGCCACGCCAGACCCAGATAGAAATATTCGTCACTGTCCACACCGTTCACGGCAATAGCGCGCTGGAAATACTTTTCAGCTTCGTCCAGGCGTCCCATCCGGTAGCACGTGTAGCCCGTGTTGTAAATCGCCAGCCAGAAGTGCGGGTCCTGCTCCAGGACCTGATGATAAAGAGCCAGCGCCTGCTCATAATGCCCGTTTTCCCCCAGAGCGTTACCCCGATTGGTTCGAGCCAGTTTGTTCAGCGGGGTGCACTGCACGCCACGCGCGTAGAGCCTCATATCATTCGCCCAATACCGGTCCTGCAAAGAGGTTGAAACTCCCAGAACCACCGCCAGCAACACCACCGCTGCCACCTGGAGTGCCGGCATACCAAACAGCCTGAGATTCCCAAACCTGAGGCGCCGCAGGGCCATGGCAACCAGGATTGCAAACCCCATCGAGGGTAGATAAAGGTAGCGGTCATGGGCGATTTCTCCGACTGGCAGCACCGACAAATCCAGGAGTGGAATAAAGGGGATCAGAATCCACGCGCAGGCGAACAGGACCAGGCGTTTGTTCGATGGCGACGACTTACCCAGCCTGTGTGTCCACAGCCCTACCAACAAACCAACACCGGAAAGCCCTCCCAGTGGCAGTAGGAACGACAATATTCCCGGCGTCTTGACATAGGGCACGTTATAAAAAACGCTCAGATTGAAAGGCCATACCAGATGCCGCAAGTAAAACCACAGAAGCTGCGGCCAGGTGAAAATGATTGTCGAGATGCTGAGGGGCATCATCGTGTGCCCGAGGCCCTGAAGCACCCGCCAGCGCACCCCCAGGTAAACAAATGTCAACAGCACAAAGGGCATTACTCGAATGGTGGAAACGCGCCCGCGCTGGCAGACAGTTTTAATCCATGATTCCCTGCCGGATGGTTCCATCCAGTTCCATTCGAATACAAAGATGATGATCGGCAGAATCAGCGCGGTTTCCTTGGAACGCATTGCAAGTCCATAAAGCGCCAGTGAACCGGCCAGCCACGTGCGCCGATGCGCAGCCTGTTCACGCACGTTCAGATAACAGAAGAACGCCGGCAACAGAAACAGCGCCACCAGAGGATCCGTGACTCCGGAAATCCATGCCACCGATTCGATGTGCACCGGATCGACGCCAAAAATCAATGCGGCAATCAGTGCTGTGTTGGAATCACGAGTCAGTCGCCGCGCCAGCAGATACACAAGATAAGTTACGCCCACGTGTGCGGCAACCGTGACCAGGTGCCATCCCGCCGGATAAGGCCCGAAGATTTTGTAATTGAGCAGAAGGAACAACAGAAAAATTGGCCGGTAATAGTTCCCTAAAATACCAGGGTAGGCAAAGCTCCACACCCGTTCAAGAAAGTATCCCGGAAGGTAGCGCCAGTAGTGGACCTGCACGTTGGCGAGAATCTGGCCGCGGTCATCATAAACAAATTTGAACCAGAGCGTTCCGCTGTAAGCGAGGAACGTGATCAACAAAACCAGGCTGACAGGAACCCATGGCGCGACCTTCCGCGATGAAGGCTGCGGACGGCTGTTCGGGTTCTGCTCAATTCTGGAACGTTCCTGCATGGAGGGATATTCCATCGTGGATGGCTGCTCAGCGGTCAAACACCGTGCTTCTTGGCGTAGTGGCGGAACGACCGGTAAGTCATATGGAGCAGGTCGGCGGCCCGGCGGCGCACGCCTCCTGCCAGGCGCAAGGCTTCCACCAGATAGCGTTTTTCCACCGCCTCGATCTGCTTTTCAAAATCCACGCCTTCTTTCGGGATGTCAGGCACTTTCTCGCCCGGCGTTCCCGCCCATTGCACGGCGCCGGGAAGATGTTCAATCCCCACCAGCCCGTCGCGACTTCCACTCACCGCCACTGCGTGCTCAACGGCATTTTCCAGCTCACGCACATTGCCTGGCCAGTTGTAGCGCATCAGTGCGGAAAATGCCGCGGAGTCGAAATCGTGTACCGGCTTGCCCATCTCCAGCGAATATTTCTTCAGGAAGTGGCGTGCCAGCGGCTCGATATCGTCCTTACGTTCGCGCAACGGCGGAACGTGGATGGGAATCACGCTCACGCGATAATAAAAATCTTCCCGGAACTGGTTGTCAGCCACCATGGCCTTCAAGTCGCGATTGGTTGAGGCGATCAATCGCACGTCCACCGGAACGTCCTGTGTTCCGCCAAGCGGCCGCACCATCCTTTCCTGGAGCACACGGAGCAGTTTGACCTGCATCCCAGGACTGGTTTCACCAATCTCATCCAGAAACAGCGTTCCACCATTGGCCGACTCGATAATTCCCTTCCGATTGGTATCGGCTCCTGTGAAAGCACCCTTGAAATAGCCGAAAAGCTCACTCTCAAGTAATGTCTCAGGAAATGCCCCGCAATTAATAGAAACAAATGCCTTATCTCTGCGCTCACTGGCTTCGTGGATGGCCCGAGCCACCAATTCTTTCCCGGTCCCGCTTTCTCCGGTGATCAGCACCGTGCTGTTGGTGGGAGCGACACTGCGCACCATTTCCAAAATGGCTGAAATCTTTTCCCCGCGGCCCACGATGTTATCCTGGGCAAAAACCCGGAGCATTTCCCTTCTCAACCGCACGTTTTCTTCGCGCAAGGCCATCTCTTCCAGCGCGCGATCGACAACCAGCCTGATCTCTTCCACAAGTTTATCCGTCTTGATCACATAGCGATACGCGCCAAGATTGAGCGCCTGAATGGCAGTGGGCATCGTAGGAACAGCGGTAATCAGGATAAAAGCACCAGGATTGTGGGTGGCGCGGGCATGATGGAGCAGATCGATGCCGGTCAGGTCTGGCATACGGATGTCGGCGATGATCACGTCATACACCTGCGAACCGATCTTCGTCTTGGCAAGCTTGCCGTTCGTGACCGTTTCAACCACGTGTCCGGCCTTCCGGAAAGCTATTTCCAGAACCTGGCAAATGGATTTTTCATCGTCAACTATCAGCAATCTTGCCATTTCTTCATTCCTGCCGAGCTCTGCCGCAGCCTTGTGCGAACGCCCCTCCAGGCCGAATCCAGTTTGACCTGGCGTGTCTTGCCTGAGGCGCCTCCCATCAAATGCAAATTTGTTTTAACGCTGGCTGCCTGCGTTTACTTTAACTTTCTCTGGCTTCTCCAACGGCTGCATTCGCGGCAACTCGATGGTGAATTCTGAACCCTGCCCCGGAGACGAGTCCACCGCAATATGGCCGCCGTGGCCCTGCACAATTTGGTAGACGATGGCGAGTCCCAGTCCTGTTCCATGCGCAAAAGCCGGCTGGAAAGGCTCAAAGAGCTTTTCGAGTTGCGGGGGCTCAATTCCTACACCGTTGTCCCGGAAAGCAACCAGCGCCGCGTCACCCTGCCCCGGATGGACCTTGACCGACAGCGTCCCACCCGTCTCCATGGCCTTCAGGGCGTTGTCACAAATATTCCAGAACACCTGCCGAAGCTTGTCGGCATCCGCCATAATGACAACCGGCTGGCGCGGAAGATTGCGTTCGATCCGCAGGTTTTGCGGAAGATCGGAGCGATGCTCAAGCAGCAGCAAAGTCTCCTCAATTAAAACTAAAACGTCCACTTCCTGAAATTCAAAACGCTGGTCGCGCGAGTAGAGCAGAAAGTCGGACACCAGTTTGTTCAACCGTTCCGATTCGCGGCTGACGATGGCGATCAGTTTGCGCTCATCTTCATCCAGGTTGCCCATCGTCTCCAGCACCTTGGCTGATCCGGAAATGGATGCCAGAGGATTGCGGATCTCGTGTGCGATCCCCGCCGCCAAGCGGCCGAGCGTCGCCATGCGGTCCCGCAGGCGGAACTGGGCCTCAAGGCGCTTCTGGACAGTAAGGTCCTGAACACTGTAAATGTAGCCCGCCGTGCCGCTTTCAGGGACGACCAGATGGGAAACAGATACACCCAATATGCGCTTACCGCCTGAAGGGTGCCGCAGTTCAATTTCCTGCCTTCCGTGGGCAGTTACCATTCGGCGAAATGCCTCAGACCTGGGTCCGAAGCCTCCCAGCAAACGATCGATTGGTTCACCCAGAGCGGATTTCCGCACGCAGCCAAGAATCTCCGCCCCGGAGGGATTAAGCTCCGTCACCAATCCATCCAGGTCTGTCGTTACCAGGCCGTCCCGCATGCTGCGGACAACATTCTCGTTGATGGCCTGAAGGCTGGCCACCTGTCCCCGCTTGTCGCGGAGTTCGGCGCCGGTTTTGCGCAGATTTTCTGCCAGGAAGCTGGCCAGGTATGCAACGGCAAAAAAGCCAAACAGGCTGGCAAGAATTTTCACCTGGAGCGTTCCGAGATCGACCGGCGCGCTCGATGAGCTGGAAAGCGAAGCGACAAAGGGATGCGCCGCGGCAAATTCAGGATAGAGCGCGGGCAGATGCGCCAGTTCCAGCAGGCCGCCCATCAGAATAAAGCTCACCCCCGCCACCAGGAAAACCCGCGCCCGCGGCAGCAGAATGCTGGCCAGAATGATGGCAACCAGGTAGAGAGAAAAGTAGTTGCTTTCCAGATCACCCGTCACATGGACGATGGCCGTGATGATAAAAATATCTGCAAACAGTTGCAGGTGGGCCTGCAAGGAATAATCCAGGCTGATCTGGTTATAGATCAGGAAAAACAGGTTCAGGATGTACCAGAGAACCACGAACGCGCCCAGGTATTCAATGGAATGGGCGCCATTGGGGCTGGGAGTGATCTGCTCAATCGCATAATCGATGGCAAAGACAAATGTGATGATTGCAAAGCGGATCTTGATGACCCAGGGAAGCCAGCTTTGGAGTTCGCCGGTGAATTTCATAGGAGAACTAAATAGCATTATAGAGATTGAGTTCCTCCTGGACAATAACTCTTGCAGCGCAGAAGCTCAACCACCGACAGCCGCTCATCCCATGGAAACACCTTGCGCGACTCAACATGCCAGCCCGCCGGCCCGCTCACGAACCTCCTGCCAGCTTGCCAATCAGCGAGAACAACGGCATATACATTGAAATCACCACACCTCCCACCACAATTCCGAGGAAAAGGATAATCATCGGCTCAAGCGCCGTAAGAAGGTCACCCACCGCTGCATCCACTTCGTCTTCATAAAAGTCGGCAACTTTCTGCAACATGGCATCTAGCGAGCCCGTGTGCTCGCCCACGCCGATCATCTGCACCACCATGTTCGGGAAAACGCCCGTTTCGCGCAGCGGATCGACAATCGTACGGCCGCCTTCAATGGCCTTCCGGACCTGTGAAATCGCTTTTTCCACCACCGCGTTTCCGGAAGTCCGCGAGGTAATGTCCATAGCTTCAAGCATAGGAACGCCGCTGGTGATCAGGGTGCCGAGCGTCCGTGAAAATCGTGCCACGGATATTTTGCGCATCACGGGACCCAGAACCGGAATTTTCAGGATCAGCGAATCAATAATCATCCGTCCCGAGGGCGTGCCGTAATACCACCGCAGTCCCAGGCCAAGAAGAATTACCAGGACGATGAGGATGGGCCCGAAGCTTGCAACAAAATGGCTGAGGGCAATCACAATGCGTGTGGGCAGCGGCAATGACACCCCCAGGCCCGCAAACAAGGTGGTAAAGATCGGCACCACCTTCCACAAAAGGAGTGTGACCACGCCTGCGGCAATCAGAACCACCGCCACGGGGTAAATCATAGCGGACTGCACGGACCGCTTGAGCTTGACCGCCTTTTCGATGTAGGTGGAAAGGCGCTGGAGAATGGTGTCCAGGATTCCGCCGCTCTCACCAGCCTCCACCATATTGGTGTACAGGTCGTCAAAGGCCTTGGGATGCTGGCGCAGGGCGTTGGCAAGTGAAGAGCCTCCTTCCACTGTACCGCGAACGCCGGCCAGCATCCGCGCGAATGCTTTGTTTTCCTGCTGTGAGGAAAGAATTTCCAGGCACTGGACCAGGGGCAAACCTGCGTCAATCATCACTGAAAACTGGCGCGTGAAGACAGCAAGCTCCTTGGATTTGACCTTCTCACCCCACTTGAATTTGGGGATGGCGATCTCGCGCCCTTTCTCCACAATCTTGGATGGAGTAATAAACTCGCGCCGCAAAGTGGAATCAAGCGCCTCCCGGCTGGGGGCGGCGCGGACGCCGGTTACCGTTTGGCCCGTGCGTGACGTTCCTCGAAATTCAAATTGGGACATCGCTTGCTACCTCCCTCGAACTGGCGGCCTCTGCCAATGGCCTTTTACTCCTGGGGGGGGACCGATCCACCACACGAACCGGGCTTACCGCCGCAACGGAACGGCAGGGCCGGCAGAATTCATTACACCGCCCGGCACGGCGCGGTTGATCATGTCCTGCAATTCGTCTTTATTGCTGGACCTTCCAAGGGCCATCTCCAGGTCGATCTGTTTT
>JBJKQZ010000288.1:0-16781 GCA_046704865.1 Terriglobia bacterium | reverse complement strand
TCAGCCGTCAACCGCTCACCCCGGCCGGAGTCATTCGC
Source organism: Terriglobia bacterium (assembly GCA_046704865.1). Taxonomy (GTDB): domain Bacteria; phylum Acidobacteriota; class Terriglobia; order UBA7540; family UBA7540; genus SCRD01. The sequence goes on along the minus strand of JBJKQZ010000288.1, from coordinate 16,743 downwards.
GAAAAGGTCACGCAGGTGCAGGTCTCGAACCTGTTTAAAGTGAGCCTGAAGCGCCTTCCATGCCTGACGTCGTGTTAAAGATTTTCTGGCGGCTGTTCCTGGCCGTGTTGTCATCGGGACATCCTTTTCTTCTTCCTGAGATTCTTTACTCCGGGCCCTCGGCGCGGAATGTGGCCGTCAGCATGTTCCCACAAGCAAAAACCGCCCACAAAGGCGTTGGCGTTGTCACCTTTCCGGCAGCCGGGCGGCAGCTTCTTCAGTTTCTTGATATTGCCACCTCCCAGAACAACATCATCGGGCTCCAACGCAGCGATCAGGCGTTCCACTACATCCGCAACCTGGGATCTCCACTTCTTCTTGCCCCGTTTCTCCAGTCCTCGAAGTCCCACGTAGTCTTCATAGGTTGCCTTCTTATAAGGAAGATGGCCCAGTTCCATCGGTTCAACGACTCCGTCCACCACCATGGCGGATCCCAGGCCGGTTCCCAGGCCCAGAAACAGCAACTTCCCGCCCTTGTAGCTTCCCAGGGCCTGCATGGCAGCGTCATTGATCAGTTTTACGGGGCGCCGGAATGCATTTCCAAATTGAAAGCCAACCCATCCGTCGCCCAGGTTGTGAGGCTCGGCAACCGGCCGGTTATGTACCACCACCCCCGGGTAACCGATGGATACAGCGCTGTATTCCCAGCCCGCCGCGAGTTTCTTCACTCCCGCCACCATGCGCCGGGGCGTCAACTCCGGGCCGGATTCAAATTCACGAGGCTCAGTCTGTCCGGTGGCAAGGATTTTGACGTGTGTTCCGCCAACGTCGACAACCAGAACTTTCAAACCGCAGCCTCCTTGAGCGCAGCACTCTTCGAGCCGATCACTTCCATCAGATCGTTCCACGACTGGACAAAGGACTTCGCGCCTTCATCCTGAAGCTGCGCAGCCAGCTCATAAACATCGATTCCAGCGCTCGCAAATTGGGCCAATACTTTCTCGCTGTCCCCGCCATCGGCCGGCAGAATGTCATCCACTTCTCCATGATCAGAAAATGCCTTCAGGGTATTCTCCGGCATCGTATTGACCGTGAAAGGCGCGGCGAGCGATTTGACGTATAAAATGTCCGCCGCCTTTGGGTCTTTGGTGCCAGTGCTCGCCCAGAGAAGCCGCTGCGACCGCGCCCCGAAGTTGAAAGCGCGCTGCCAGCGGGGATTATCCAATAGCTCTCGATAAGCTTTGTACGTCCGCTGAGCGATTGCAATGCCGAGCTGGTCGCGCAGCGAATCCGGTGACCGGTCCCTCACCGCAACGTCCCAGCGGCTGATAAAAACCGAAGCGACTGAACCGACATCAGGATTAAGCCCCGCATCAATGCGCCTCTCAATACCGCGCAGATAGGCCTCGGCGGCAGCCGCATATTGCTCGCGAGAGAAAAGCAAGGTGACGTTGACCGGAATGCCCGCGAAAATGGCTTCCTCGATGGCGGGCAGGCCTTCCTTCGTGCCGGGAATCTTGATGAAAAGATTCGATTGCCCTGCCCGCGCGTGGAGTCCTTTCGCCGCAGCCAGAGTGCTGGCAGTATCGTGCGCCAGCAGGGGAGACACTTCGAGCGATACCCATCCGTCAACGCCGGCGGTCCGGTCATGCACAGGTCGGAAAAGATCGCAGGCGCGCGTTATGTCTTCCAGCGCGATTTCGAAGAAAAGCTCCTCGCCAGACTTCCCCCTGTCTAGCCAATCACGGAGGGCAGCATCATAAGCCGTGCTGTTCTTAACGGCATGATCAAAAATGGTCGGGTTGGACGTCAGCCCCGTTACCGAGAATTCATCGATGTAGTGCCTGAGCGTACCGCTATCCACAAGCTCACGCGTGATGTTGTCCAGCCATAGGCTCTGGCCCAAATCGTATAGTCGTTTGGTGACTTTGACCATACTACCTCCGCTCTATCATCAGAGATCTATGACGATAATCGATAAATGAAATTCAACACGAGCCCTGCCAGGAAAATTCAAAGTGATGATCCATCTTTCTTATCATAACCCCACCACTACTCCTAAGCGCAGAGATTGGCTTTACGCGATTGCGTCCAGAATGCAGAGATCCATCCTGGAAAAATCAACCTTCTGAATCCTGTAAATCAGGCTCGTTCTTTGGGCTTTGGTAATGCGCCCCGATGAGCGTGGTACTTCCGATTCTCTGTTATCTTGGTGTTTTTTCTGCGGTCAGCTCAATTTGGGTTCCTTTAACCACGGCCTTTGCATTTTGCACATCCACATCGGAAGGCAAGTCGACAAGAAACAGGGTCAGGAGATATTCAGGATCCTTGTGCGTTGAATCCCTATACTCCCTGCCAGTCGCAAGTCTCTTTCCACGAACAATCAACCGACGCGGGTATAAACCAGCCTGCAGGCTAGCCAGATCAAAGTTGGAAACATCTACTCGCAGCAGGATTTGCGTTCCAGTGTCTATCACCTCTGACTGCACTCTACGTACAATTTCGTTCTCGGCCTGAAACCAGTCCGAAAGATCTTCTCCGTGTGTGAACCCACGCTGCTCGAAGATTTCGTATGCACGGCGTGCGATATCCTGTTGGATTGTTTCTGCCAAAATACCAAGGTTAGACCCGACATTGAGTGCGAGGTTTACAGGATTGTCCTTTCCGGTCAGGGATTCGTTGTAATTGTGTAACATTCGATTCTCTCCACCTCACCGTCTTCAGACCGACGGTGCGAAAGCCTCTTTCGCAATTCCCGCATTAATTTAAGCCGGCGATCTGGACAACAACTTTCCCGCGATGCACCTTTCCATCTGTTCTTTTTGCGAATGCGTCTGCAACGCTCGTGAACGGGACCACCAAATCGACCACTGGCCGAAGAACCTTTTCTTCAATCAGTGCAGTGAGTTGCTGAAGCTGTTTTCGGTTTGGCTGCACTATGAAAAAAGCATCCTTGACGCGCGAATCCTCTTCTGCTTCCCCGGAAGACGCAATGGTAATCATCTTTCCGTCAGCTTTGAGCACTGCCCATGACCGCCTCAATGTGTTGCCGCCCACTGTATCAAATACAACATCGATGTCGCGCGCAACACTTTCGAATGGAACTTTTTGGTAATCAATCACCTCATCAGCTCCCAGTTCCAAAACGAAATCCCGGTTGGCATTCGAGGCTGTGGCGAGGATATAAGCGCCACGCCACCTGGCCAATTGAACGGCGAAAGTGCCCACTCCTCCCGCTGCCCCATGAATGAGAATGCGTTGGCCAGGTGAGAGATCTGCACGCTCAATCAGACCCTGCCAGGCTGTCAGCCCGGAAATCGGCACACAAGCAGCCTCAATATGGGACAAATTTTTGGGCTTCAGAGCCACGTCTTGAGCCTTGGCCAGACAAAATTCAGCCATAGCCCCGTCGGCAAACCAGTCGTTTAGACCGTAGACATTGTCTCCAACTGCTACATCCGTGACGCCTTCACCCAGTGCTTCCACTACGCCTGAGAACTCGTGCCCGGGCACGGGCAGGATCCGCTCGGCGCCGTCTCTGGTATGTAATGTCGGATACCAACTCAGCTCGGAAGGTGTTGCGGCTGCAGCGCCGACGCGGACCACTAACTCTCCCGCAGACGGCCGCGGCTTTGGGATCTGCTCCAGGAGCAGCGACGCGGTATCACCTAATCCACGCAATCGAAGTGCCTTCAATTAACACCTCCGAGTCTGTTAGGCCATCCGTTTTTTCACGCTCAAGCCATGGTAAGGAAAAATTTTAATATTAAATTCTGAAGCGCCATTATGTGGCGATCCCAAGCGTCAAACAAGCCCAGAATCGGAAACCACTCGCCCTCACAACAACACCCATTGTGGATTTAACTGATCTGAGTTGCAGAGGGCGCTTCCAACCGTATCCCATCGAGCTTCTTGCGAACATCGACGAAGAGGTCACCAAACAAATCGCCCGCAGAACAACAAAAGCACTTAAATGGCCATAGGGAATGGATTCTTAGAAATTTCATATCCGCTTTATGGAATGCGTATCTTAACGACACTGAAAGCTAACTCAGGGCTATTTGAAAGAAAGGTCTGCGTCGTCCGGGCTTCGTCGAAAGACAGATATCCGTGGCCTCTGAAGGTACCCCGTTTATTTCCAGCGTAGAAAAAGCAAAGCATATCACCCTCCGTGCCGTAAATGTTTCCAAATGCTTCTCCATCCGTTTTGGAGTAAGTGAGGTGGTTATCTGGAGTTCATAAGTCCTAACCGGGCGGTCGCAGATAGAGAGTCCTCCACTAACGCCCTTTCATCCTCACCAAGCGCGGCTCATTTCCAGCCACCGCCCAGCGCCTTATATAGCCGAACCAGACTCTGGTACTCGTTGTTTCGTGCTTGCGCCAGGGTCAGTTCGGCATCGAAGAGGGACCGCTGACTGTCAAGGACATCAAGGTAATTCGCTGTACCTCCACGATAACGCATCAACGATACACTCACTGATTCCTGAAGATCCTTTACGGTCTGTTCCTGGCGCTCGCGAACCTGATGATATCTCTGGTAAGCGATCAGAGCGTCCGATACATCGCGGAATGCCTCCTGAATGGTTTGCCTGTAACCAATCAGCGCCAAGCGAAACTGCGATTTGGCATGCTGCAGGTTATTGTGCAAATAACCGCCTTCAAAGAGCGGCTGTGCCAGATTGGCTTCGTAGCTTCCTACCGCTAAGTGGGCCGGAACAGACGAACCGAAGAAAACAGTGTGCCCCCATGCTCCGCCACCTGATCCGAGCAACGAGACCTGTGGAAAGAACATTGCCTTGGCCACGCCGATATTGGCATTTGCGGCAACAAGCTGCTGCTCTGCCTCAAGGATGTCAGGCCGGCGCTCCAACAGCGACGACGGCAGACCCGTCGGAAGTTGTGAAGGAAGGACTTCCGTCCACTCCCAGCCTTTCGACGTCTCGGTTCCAAGGGGCTGGCCGCGAGGGACATCCTGTGGATAATTGCCAAGAAGAATGCTGATCGCGTTTTCAGTCTGGCCGATCTGTCTTTCCAGGTCCGGAATTTGCGCGTTAGCCGAATCGAGCACCTGCCTGGCCTGCAAGACATCGAGCCTTGTTGCCACTCCGTGTTTCAGGCGCAACAGAGTGAGCTCGACAGAGTTCTGCTGAGTCCGGACTGTTTCCCTGGTAATTTGGAGCTGTAGATCCAGATCGCGCAACTCAAAGTAGTCACTGGCCACATCGCCTACTAATGTGAGAATCACGGTTTTCTGCGCGTATTCTGTTGCAAGCAATTGCGCACGGGCTGCTTGAGTGGCCCGGCGGTAGCGGCCAAAGAAATCCATTTGAAAAGCTGCGTCCGCGGCGAGGAGAAAGATGTTTGACTTAATCCTTTCTGAGTTCTTACCGCCGCTGAAATCGGCATTCCCTGAAACTTGTGGGAACTCGTTGGAGCGCGTGATGCCAACTTCTGCACGGGCTGTATTGATCCGTTCAGTCGCAGCCATAAGGTCATAGTTGTTGTTCAGTGCAGTCCGGATTAGTTTCTGCAATTCGGGATCATGGAACACCTTCCACCAGGGTAGGTCGGCAAAGGATTCATATTGCGCCTGGCCTTGCAGGGTTGCTTCTGGAGTGTGGAAAGAACTGGGGATATTCACTTTGGGCCGATGGTAGTTGCGTCCTACCATGCAACCGGAGAATAGCGTGGCAGCAAGAATAATCGGCCCCAAACCCGCGCTCATTGTGCCACTGTGCCTCCGCCCCTTTTGACGTTCAATTCTCACTACCATTTCAGTTGCCCTCCGTTGGTTCAGGCACGTTGTTGGAAGTAGTCAGCGCTCGTTCTTTGGCGGCGCTAGACCACTTTTCCACCAGGTAGAAAATGACGGGGATAAAGAAGATGCCGATAGTGCTTGCCGCCAGCATGCCTCCAATCACCGTTGTGCCCATAATCTGGCGGGCCGCAGAACCTGCTCCGGATGCCATCCACAGGGGCACGCAGCCGAGAATGAACGCGAACGAGGTCATCAGGATGGGGCGGAGCCGGAGCCTTGCACCTTCAAGCGCAGCCTCAACTAGCGGCTTCCCTTCTTCATAGCGTTCCTTGGCGAACTCGACAATCAGAATGGCATTCTTTGCGGCCAGCCCGATCAGCATCACCAGGCCGATCTGCGAGTAGACGTCGTTCTGAATCTGGACCATGTATGCCGGCAGAAAAGCACTGACAACGACGCGGCGCAGCCAGAGAACTCCAAAAGCTCCAAGCACGGCCACTGGCGTACTGAGAAGCACGCTGAACGGCAAAGTCCAACTTTCATAGAGTGCCGCCAGGATCAGGAAAACGAATAGGAGCGAAAACCCAAATATTGTCGATGGCGAAATACCATGTGCCGCCTCTTCCTCCTGATATGACATTCCCATCCAGTCGTACCCCATTTCCCGGGGCATCGTGTGGTTGAAAACGTCAACCAGCGCCTCTCTGGCCTGGGCTGAACTGTAGCCGGGTGCAGCACTGCCAACGATTTCCGCCGAGCGGTATTCGTCGTAGCGCATTGTGAATTCAGGTCCGGATTGGGATCTGAAGCTGGCAAGCGAGCTTAGGGGTACCATCCGGCCCTGATCGTTGCGCACGTAGAATTGCCCCAAGTCGTTGGCATTAGACCGGTAAGGTGCCTCTGCCTCAACATAGACCTGCCATTGGCGGCCAAAGTCATTAAAGTAATTAACAAAGAGTCCCCCCATATAAGCCTGAATCGTTCGATAGACGTCATCAAGGGGGACTCCCTGCTTCAGCACTTTGTCCTTGTCAACATCAACAAATTTCTGGGGTACGTCCGGCAAGAAAGTCGTAGCGATCATTCCTATTTCCGGACGTTTGCGCGCAGCCGCGAGAAACTTGTCGAGGTTGTTTGCCAGGTACTGGACGTTGTGACCGCCACGGTCTTCAAGTGCGAACGTAAATCCTCCGGAGGTGCCAACGCCAGGGATGGCAGGTGGCGAGAAGCTGAAAATCGTGCCCTGCGGCAACTGGCTGAGTTCGCGGTTCAGGCGCGCCTTGATTTCCTGATACTGTTCCGTTCGGGACTTACGCTCGTCCCAGGGCTTTTCTGTAACAAAGAAAAAGGCGTTGTAACTGGTCCTGACAAAACTAAGCAAGCTGAACCCAACAACGCTGGTGGTGTACTGGACACCCGGCGTATCGGCAATGATCTTTTCGACTTTTCTCGCAGCCTCCGATGTGCGGTCCAGAGATGCAGCACTGGGTAGTTGCATGTTCACAAAAAGATACCCCTGGTCTTCATCGGGCAGAAAGCTTTGCGGAAGGTGGCTGGCAAAGAAGAATGCTCCCAGGCCGCACACTGCCAGCAGCAGGAGAGCTAGCGCTCCCTTGCGGATGAAACCGCCGCACAGGCGGACGTAAAGTTCGGTGCCACGCCCGAACACGCGGTTGAACCACCCAAAAAACTTCCTGAGTGGTCCGTGTGTCTGCTTCCTGGGCCGGAGCAGCAATCCTGCAAGCGCTGGGCTGAGAGTAAGAGCATTAAACGCCGACAGCACGACGGAGATTGCAATGGTCACGGCAAACTGCTGGTAGAGCCTACCGGTAATGCCGGGGATAAAAGATGTTGGCACAAAGACCGATGAAAGGACCAGCGCAACTCCGATTACCGGGCTCGTCAGTTCTTCCATCGCCCGCCGGGCCGCATCCTTCGGAGCCAGGCCGTCCTCAATGTGCCGCTGCACTCCTTCGACCACTACAATGGCGTCGTCCACGACCAAGCCTATTGCAAGTACCAAGCCGAACATGGAAAGCGTGTTGATCGAGAAACCGAACAGAGGAAAGAAGACAAACGTACCCACTAGCGAGACTGGCACGGCTAACAAGGGGATCAACGTGGCGCGCCAATCCTGCAAGAAGAGGTAGACCACAAGGATCACCAGCAGGATGGCCAGTACGAGCGTAATAATGATCTCCTTCATCCCTTCTGTAACGGCGTGCGTCTGATCAAGCGACACCGCATAGGCCACATCTTGCGGGAAGCGCTGCTTCATTTGCGACATGAGATTCTTGACCGCTTCAGCAGTCTGCACGGCGTTAGAACCCGGCAACTGGTAGACGGCAATAATGGCAGCAGGTTTTCCGTTTAGACGACTGATGATGCTGTAATCCTGGGCACCCAGTTCAACGCGGGCCACGTCCTTCAAACGGACAGTACCCCCGTCTGGAGTCTCTCGCACGATGATGTTTCCGAACTGCTGCGGTGAGGTCAGGCGGCCCTGGGCGCGAACGGCATATGTAAATTGCTGATTTGCGGAAGACGGCTGACCACCCACCTGGCCGGCCGGATTTACGGTATTTTGTGCCTGAATGGCGTTGACAATGTCATTGACGGTGACGCCAAGCTTCGCGAGTTGGTCCGGTTTCACCCACAGGCGCATGGCATACTGTCCAGCTCCGAAGATCTCCACCTGACCTACGCCGTTTAATCTTGCGATAGGATCGTGCAAGTTGATGTAGGCGTAATTGGCCAGAAACTTTGCGTCGTGGCTCCCATCCGGCGCGTATAGGGCAATCAACATCAACGGCGCTGTCACCGATTTTCGCATGGTCACACCGTATTTGGTGACATCGCTTGGCAACTGCGATGCCGCAAGGTTCTCGCGCGACTGGGTGAGGATCAGGTCCGTATTGGGGTTGGTCTTGACATTAAAATCGACAATCAGGGTTGTCTGTGAATTACCGGTGGCATTGAGGGAATACATGTAATTCATATTGTCAACGCCGTTGATCTGCTGCTCGATGGGCGTGGCAACTGCCTGCTCGAGGGTCTCGGCATCCGCTCCAACATAGGTCGCCAGTACCTGGATCTCCGGCGGTACGATATTGGGGAACTGAGCTACAGGCAGCGTCATAATACTCACCGCACCGACAATAACCGTCAGAATGGCAATCACCATCGCCACGATGGGTCGCCTGATAAAAAACTTCGACATAGGACTTTGTTCCTTTCCGTCTAAAGCAGCCGGCTACGGCAAGCCCGCGATCCGACGTCAGCAAGCGGCAACTCCCAGGTAACTGATGATCGCGATTGGCTGGTGATCGGAAGCTTCGCCATCACTTTTCAGTTCTAAGTACCTTTAGAGGGTCTGGGGTCAACCAGTGCGCCTGGCTGAAGCGACTGCTCGCCTTCGGTGACGACCTGCTCACCGGGTTTCAATCCTTTCTGGACTACCCACATGGTTCCAACCTGCTCGCCCACCTGAACCGAACGGATGCTGACCCGGTGATCATGTCCAACGACGTCCACCTGATAGCTGCCCTGTAATTCCGTTACGGCGCGCTGGGGCACAAGCATGGCGTTCTCATGGGTTTGGATCACGGCGCGAATTTTCCCGTATTGCCCGGGGCGAAGAACGTTTCCGGGATTGGGGAAGAGTCCCGCCAACTCGATGGTTCCCGTAGTGGGATCAACCGCGCGATCTGCGAAGTCAAAAGTTCCCTCGTCTGGATAAACGGTCCCATCCGCAAGGATGAGCTGAAGCTTCCAGCCTTGTTTGCCTGAGTGAGAAAGTCGTCTTTGCAATTCGAGATACTCTTGCTCGCTAACTGAGAAATAGTCCTTGATCGGATTGAGTGTTGAGACTGTCGTCAACGCTCCACTTTCAGCACCGACCAGGTCACCCACCTGCGCCTGTGCGACTCCGGCAATTCCATTGATAGGCGAAGTCACACGCGTGAAGTTCAGGTTGATCTTTGCGGTCTCGACGCCAGCCTGCGCCGCCTCAATTTGGGCCTTCGCAGTGGCAATGGCTGCCTGTGCCGACTGGACCTGGGCCTTGTTCGCTAGATTGGTCTGGACGGCATCGTCAAGGTCCTGCTGGCTGGCGGCCTGCGCCTTTGCCAACGGGGCGTATTTGTCGACGTTCAGCTGACTCTTCAGCTGGTTAGCCTTGGCAATGGCCAGCTGCGCCCGGTCCTGTACAAGTTGTGCCTCAGCCTGAGCCAAGCGTCCTTTTGCCTGGTCAAGCGCCGCCTGGAAAGGACGGGAGTCAATCTCAAAAAGCAACTGGCCCTTGCGGACAAAGGCCCCTTCCCGTTACTCCTGGCGGACCAGATACCCCTTCACTTGCGCCTTGATGGTTGCAATGACCACGCCGGTCAGCGTTCCGACCCATTCGCGATAAACCGGGAGGTTTTCAGTCGTGACCTGCGCCACCTTCACCTCAATGGGCACTGGAGAATCCGACCCGGATGGTTTCGCTTTCGATCTCACGGTCAGAAAGATGGTCACTATGACGATCAGGCAAAAAATTCCTGCCACGATGGTCTGCCCTTTCAATCGGAGGTTCACTTTCATCTCCTTTCCTCTTCCCTGTGCTTCTGTGGATGTTCAATCGGCCGAGGCCGATACCACTCGTATTGGCTTGCTACGAATACAACGTTTGAGCCTTAGTGAAATCGACAACAAAAGGCGCCTTTACGCCTTGAGTTTTATCTTTACTTCTGAAGCCTTCGGAACTTCAGCCCCGCTTCAACATTCCGCCTGCAAGCTGGCGAGCGCATTTGCACTTGATTTCCTTGATCAAGTGGATTGTAGCAACGCCGCTGGCGATGAAACGCACCCCTTCACTACACATTGACGTGAGGATTCTTTGCCCATTCTCGTCAATAGCAGTAGTTCCGCTGAGATCAATGACACACTTCTGAGCCTGGTTCTGGGCGCGTATTTTCTCCCATAGTGTCTGAAGCTCAACCACCCATAGACCGATAAGCTTGCCTTCAAGTACAAGCCTCACTTCAGTCGCCGTTTCGGATTTTGTTATGCGCAACATTTCTGCATCGCACCCTTGAAAACAAATTCATAGTGCAAGTTTGGCGCCAGCGTTTCATTGACCTTTGGCCTCATCACAGATTGTCGCAGCATGAAGTGAAAGGCCCAGCCAAAAGGACTAAGATCGCTAACCCATCGATGATTCCGCTGAGGTCAGGAGCATAACCCCAGACGAAATTCACAACGCGGGTTGCAATGAACGCGACGGCCTCTCTTTGCCAGGTCCTTCCTATTGGACCCGTGCTTTCGGGACTGTTGTCCAGCACGACGGTTCCTGCTTCCATGTCTTCGTTCGTCCTTTCAATCTTTCACGCTGGGGGAGTGCACTTTCTCTGCCAGATTCATCTGCAGACAATCCATAAGAGTTAACGTGTTGATATGTCATCTAGATAACAGAAGCAGGAAGAACCACGGCAAAGTAAGTTGCCAATAATGCTGTGCTAACAGATTGGCACACCGCCAACCTGTTGGCGCCAACCAATTGGCAGTTAGTGAAGGACGCTACTTAAAATGGAGAGTTTGCCACCCTCGAATTAGAGGCAGCAGGGTTCAGTTGATCCAAGACTGACAGATGTCCGCGCGGGACGTTCCTTCGCCGGATCTCTAAGCGCGGTCCAGACGCAAGGTCGCGCAACTGTATTCAGGAATATTCATCTCAAAGGAGTGGATGCCGTAACCTAAAGGCTCTCAGAGAGCTACCTGGTTGGCCGCGCAAGACCCAACTTTCTTATTCGAAATTGCAGCGTGGAACGGTTCAAACCAAGGCGTAAAGCCGCTCCATTCGGTCCGCCGACAACCCAGTTTGTGTCCTCAAGAACGGACAGGATGTGCTTGCGCTCTGCCTCCATAAGAGTCTCTTTCTTCTTTGGGTTGTCTTCCGGCAAGCGGCGCTTCAGATCCGGCAGCGCTACCTTTAGGACGGACCCCTTGGAGAGGATCACCGCACGTTCGATAACGTTCTGAAGCTCGCGAACATTCCCCGGCCAATGATATTCGCTGAGGGATTTCATTGTCTCAGCGGAAACCGTCCGAATGGTTTTGTTCATCCGGCGTGAAAAATGCTGTGCGAAGTGGCGGACCAGCAGAGGGATATCCTCCGGCCGCTCACGCAGTGCAGGCACCTGGATGGGGAAAACATTCAGGCGATAAAAAAGGTCTGCCCGGAACTTCTGCTCCTCGACAACCGTGGCAAGGTCACGATTGGTGGCCGCAATCACCCGTGCATCAGTGCGCAGGGTGCGAGTGCTCCCAAGCCTTTCGAACTCGCGTTCCTGTAATACCCGCAAAAGTTTCGGCTGCAATTCCAGCGGAATTTCGCCCACTTCATCCAGAAAAATGGTTCCCCGGTGGGCCAGCTCAAACCGACCAACGCGTTGGCTGATGGCTCCGGTAAAAGCCCCCCGCTCATGTCCGAAAAGTTCACTCTCCAGCAGTCCGGTTGGAATGGCGGCGCAGTTGAGCTTGACGAAAGCGTTTGGCTGGCGGGTGCTCAAGTTGTGGATGGCACGTGCGATCAACTCTTTCCCCGTTCCCGTCTCGCCATAGATTAGAACACTCGAGTCGGTCGGCGCTACGGTCTCCACCTGGCCTAAAATTCGTCGCAGGGCGGTACTTTCGCCAATCATCTCATCAAAATGGAGTTCGCTGCGGATTTCATCTTCCAGGTAGAGTTTCTCCTGGGCGAGCTGGTCCTTGAGATCTTCGATCTGGCGGTACGCGTAGGCATTCTCTACGGCGATGGCCACCTGGCCAGCCACCTTTGACAAAAACTCCAATTCCCCTTGGTCAAAGGAGCTTTCCCGAAACAGCGCAAAGGCAAGGAGCCCGACAGAGCGGTTACGACTGACAAGGGGTATATAACAAGAAGTCTTTCGGTGCCGGCCAGCGGTGGTGGGGCAATCCTCTGTATTCATCCGCGGTGGGGCAGACTGATTCACTACAACAGTCTTCCCTCCCTGAAAGGCCTGTCCCATCGGCGAATCGTCGATTGGAATTAACTTATCTTCCTTTACATTACATTCAGGAAAATCAACAGCGTATATTCGAAGATGACGCCCGTCGCTCTCCGGCAGCAGGACCGCCGCCCCGTCGCAGGCCATCACCCGACGTACGTTGGCTGAGAAAGCACGTAACAGGTCACGAAGTTCCAGATTGGAGACAACCTGATTGGTGACGTCAAGAAGCAATTGCAATCGTTCACGCTCAATTTGTGATTCGGCATGTTTCCGCAGCAAATCTTCCCGGGCACGCTCAGCGGCCTCTACGTTTATGACATTGTCCAAAGCCTGCGCGACCTGACTGGCGAAAAGCGAAAGAAAGTAAACTTCTTCATCGCAGTAGGCTTCGGGCTCTCGGCTGCCGACTGCGAGCCCGCCGAGACGGCGATGGACGGTTGTCATGGGTAGCGTGCACATGGAGTTGATTCCATGTTTCTGGAGTAGTTCAAAAGCTTCTGGGAAACGAGTCTCATCCTTTAAAAGGGGAATGGTAAGCGGTTCCTGGTGCTGGTAAACCCACCAGGTCATGGTTTCCTCAGGAGCAAGCTTAGGGGGCTCGATCGGAACCCCATGTTCGTCGAACATCGTGAGCCGCACGTCGTGCGAGGTTTCGTCATAGGTTCCCACGGCCAGATAATGAAACTCTATGACCGTGCGCAACTCGCGCACAAGAACGCCCAACAACCGCTCCGGACAACGAGTTGAATTCAGAGTTTGTGAAACCCGCAATAGCGCTTCAAAACGATCCGTCGATACAGTCTCACCTGGCCGCACAACGCTATTCATTGGCCACTCCTTAAGACTCTTCGCAAGAAACGACAATGGCTATTCGATGCGCCGAAGAAGCTCTGCGTTTCACAAAGTATGGGGCAAATGTCTTTGTCACTAAATGTAATGAGGCCTGAATTGCGCGATGAGGTTCGCTCCCGGAATTGCCGATAGGTCAGTACTTAAACCCGTGCTCCTCTGGGTGGCCTCGAACCTGAGATAAGTATATCGACCAGTCTCCTGGCGCTTTGCTGCCAGCCAGGGGCAGAAGCCACGTTGGAAACGCCGACCAGCGCCCAAAGGAGGTCCATAGGATTAAGGTCCTTGCGTATATCTCCGCTCTTGACGGCTCGCTTCACCAATGCGTGAGCTGCGGTATGAACCTGAGCATACGATGCTTCGAAAAGCTTTTTGGGGTCGCCAATCACAGCATTCAGAACAGGGGCGATGATCTGCTTCGCCGCGATGGCATCAACAAACAATAATAACCAGGCCCGCAACGCTTCGACGGGAGGCAGTCTTCTCGAAAGTTCCAATTCGGCTTCTGCCAGCCTTTCCAATTCATTGCGGTAAACCGCCTCGATCAATGCCTCCCGCGTAGGGAAGTGACGATACAACGTTCCCGGTCCAACCCCTGCCTGTTTGGCAATGTCGTCCAGGCTGGTGCTTGCGCCTGACCGCCTGAACGCCTGTTTTGCCATCTCCAAAATGCGCTCGCGATTTCGCCGCGCATCAGCTCGGGGCTTCCGACAGGTGGTTTGTGAACGTTTTGCGGCCATTGTCAAAAACACTCAACAAAAGTTTGTAACCGGAGACAGCCTCCGATAATCTTAATATTCGGAGGCACTCTCCATTTTACCAAAAGTTGGCGCGCAGACAGGAGGGAAAGACACAATGGCGAATGCAACAAATCTTGGCGGCAAGTTTACAATTCGAGACACCTCAATCGACCTGCACCGAATGGGCTATGGTGCGATGCAGCTTGCAGGTCCAGGGGTATGGGGACCTCCACGGGACGTTAACGCCGCAATTGAAGTTCTGCAACAGGCCGTCGCTTCCGGCGTGAACCACATCGACACAAGCGATTATTATGGTCCTCACGTGACCAATCAGCTTATCAAGAAGGCGCTCCATCCCTACCCGGACGGTCTGGTAATTGTGACCAAACTGGGCGCCGGCCGTGGTAAAGATAAGTCCTGGTTCCCAGCCCTTACACGTAATTCTCTGATCGACGGCGTTCATGACAATCTTCGAAATCTGGGTGTCGAAGTGCTTGACGTTGTCAATCTTCGAGTTGGAGGCATGTTGGAACCATCGGAGGGATCCATCGAGGAACCGTTGACGGCGCTGACTGAATTGAAGCGTCAGGGCCTGATTCGCCACATAGGTCTCAGCAACGTCACTCCCGGGCAACTCCATGAAGCGCAGAAACTCACAGATATCGTTTGTGTTCAGAACTTCTACAATTTAGCTCACCGCAATGACGACGACTTTGTCGATGCTCTCGCGCAACATGGCATAGCGTATGTCCCATTCTTCCCATTGGGAGGCTTCACGCCATTGCAATCCTCAGTACTGGAACAGGTAGCGGAGTCCGTCAAAGCAACCGCGATGCAACTCGCACTTGCGTGGCTTCTTCAGCGGTCTCCTAACATTTTGCTGATCCCCGGCACCTCTTCTGTAAAACATCTCAGGGAAAATCTCAATGCTGCGGAGCTGGAATTGACTCCGGACGCGATTTCTGCGCTTAACTCAATTAGCGATAGTGCCCAGGCAGCAGGCCAGCCCGCGCAATGATTTCGAATTCTGGCAACTTACCGTAATGGAGTGGATTATGAAGATCTTTGTTACAGGGGCAACGGGCTTTATAGGCTCGGCCATCGTTCGCGAGTTGATTGACGCGGGTCACCAAGTGATCGGATTGGTTCGCTCGGACGCTGGGGCCAGATCCCTTAACGCCGCTGGCGCGCAAGTGCATCGAGGCGATCTACAAGACCTGGAAAGCCTGCGCCGTGGGGCAGCGATGTCGGACGGCGTGATTCACACCGCCTTCAGGCACGATTGGTCGAAGTTCGTCGAAAACTGCTAAGTGGACAAATCCGCCATTGAGACTCTTGGCGATGTGCTCAACGATTCCGGCCGTCCCCTAATCGTCACCGGCGGACTTGCGGTGCTGGCACAAGGCCGCCCGGCAACCGAAGACGATCCCCCCGCCTCCGCCTCCGCCTCGTATCCCCGTGCTTCAGAAGCGACGGCGGTCGCACTGGAAGCGCGTGGTGTAAATGCATCGGTGGTCCGCCTTCCTCAAGTTCATGACACTCGAAAGCAGGGACTCGTTACCTACCTGGTTGCTCTGGCGCGGGAGAAAGGCGTATCGGCATACATCGGCGAGGGTCTCAACCGCTGGGCTGCTGTGCACGTGCTCGACGCCGCACATCTCTACCGCCTTGCGATTGAAAAGCATGCGGCTGGCGCCAGGTATCACGCGGTCGCTGAAGAAGGTGTGTCGCTCCGGGATATCGCAGAAGTTATTGGCCGAGGCTTGAAGGTACCCGTTGTCGCCATGTCTCAGGAGGAGGCAGATGGTCATTTCGGATTTCTCGCGCGGTTCGTGGGAATGGATCTTCAAGGTTCCAGCGCGAAAACGCAAGAACGGCTCAACTGGTGCCCTGCCGGGCCCAGTTTGCTCGGCGATCTCGAACGAATCCACTACTTCCACGATTGAACAGGAGTAACGCGCTGGCGGCGTTTCGCCTAGCGGGACAAATATATGACGGGACGAAAAAGCTGAGCAACGCAAGCAGTTGGAATCGAATCCTAAAACAAACACGCATTGGGAGCCCGTGCGGGATTCCTTGACGGAGCTTGTGCGTACGAAGTGCAAACACGCGCCTAGCAGGAATTCAGGATCAGGAAAACAGAATTGAAATGGCTTGCGCCTTACTCGGCTTTTGCCTCGAGCAGTAGATGTTTCTCAAATTGGGCGGTCCAATTGGCCACGGGACCTTGAACTGTACCTAGCGTCTGCCCGGTCTCATAGTTGATCAGGCGATAAGCTCGCTTATCCAAACCTCTCAATTCAATCTTGCCATTCCATTCGTCAGCATAGAAGGCATAGTACATGTTCCCGTTTTTGCGGATGGCGTGGGCTTCCGGTCGGTCAAAACCGATGTCATAAAGCGT
>JBJKQZ010000287.1:0-4041 GCA_046704865.1 Terriglobia bacterium | reverse complement strand
TTCCATATCAGGTGTTTCGATTGGTGCTCACTGCGAAGGCATTTTGAAAGGGTCGTCGCCGGTTGAGGCTCTGCTGATCTACAACGCGAATCCGGTGTTTTGGAGCCCGTCCGCCTGGAAGGTCCGGGAGGCGCTGGAGAAAGTAGAATTCATCGCGAGTCTCGGAAGCTTTGTGGACGAAACCAGCATCCTGGCCGATCTGATCCTTCCGGACCATTCATCTCTTGAGTCCTGGGTTGACAGCATTCCAGAATCAGGGACCACTCTGGCGGTGGCAAGCCTTGCGCCGCCGGCAATGAATCCGCTGCACCACACGCGCGCCATGCCGGATGTTCTGCTGGATGTAGCGCATGATCTGGGCGGTGATGTGGGGAAATCTCTGCCCTGGAAGAACTATCAGGAAATGTTGCAGGCAGCTTTCGGTCCCCTGCGAACTCATCCCGGTTCAGTTTCTGCCAAGACATCTGACGATTTCTGGAGCACAATACAAGAGAGGGGTGGCTGGTGGAGTGCTGAGGTTAAAACTCCTCTCGTGAGGAAGAGCTTGGCAAGCCCGCCGGTCGCCCCCGTTCGCGTTGCGGAGCCGGAGTTCGACGGCAGCGCAACAGAATATCCCTTCAACTTCCTTCCATACGCTTCATTGCAATTCGGCGACGGCCGCCATGCGAATCTGCCATGGATGCAGGAGATGCCGGACGCCATCTCGACAGCCATGTGGAGCACCTGGCTGGAAATTAACCCGCAGACGGCTGAGCGGATGGGAATTCAGCAGGGCGATCTGCTGGAGGTTGCTTCACAGCACGGCACGCTGCGGGCGCCTGCGCTGATCGCACCGGGTATCGCTCCTGATGTGGTGGCTATGCCGGTGGGGCAGGGGCATGAGAATTATGGCCGATACGCAAGCAACCGAGGCGCAAACCCGGCCAGGATTCTGGCGCCACAGACTGAGACCGGAACGGGCGCATTGGCATGGGCCTCCACGCGCGTGAAAATCACTCGCACTGGGAAAAAGGGTGAACTCATTCTGTTTGGCGGAGGATTGCGCGAGTGGCCGCGTGAATACCGGCGCCGGTAGTTAGAGAAAACGGGTCGGGGAAGACGGCAAAATTTCAGAGGGTGAATGAGCATTATGGGACATCAATGGGGGATGGTGGTTGACGAAGACCGGTGCACGGGGTGTGAGGCCTGTGTGGCGGCGTGCCACGCCGAGAACAACATTGCGACCGTGGGCCCGAAGGAATCGGCGGTGGGCCGTGCGATGCACTGGATCCGCGTGGAGCGGTACTACGAAGGCGACTTTCCCGATATCAAGGTAAAATTCCGGCCGGTATTCTGCCAGCAATGCGGTGCCGCGCCGTGCGAGCCTGTCTGCCCCACATACGCCAGTTATCACAATGACGAAGGGCTGAATGCCCAGATTTACAACCGCTGCATTGGCACGCGCTACTGCGCGAACGCCTGCCCTTACCTGGTTCGTTTCTTTAATTTTTACAATCCGGTTTGGGACAAACCGCTGAACCTGCAATTCAACCCCGATGTTTCTGTGCGCTCTGTAGGAATCATGGAAAAATGCACTTTCTGTATCCAGCGCATCAAGGTAGCGGAAATCAATGCGCAGGCCGAAAAACGCCCGCTGAAAGACGGTGAGTTTAATCCGGCATGCGTTCAGTCCTGCCCCACCGGGGCAATGGTTTTTGGTGACCTGAGTGACCCTGAGAGCAAGGTTTCCCGTCTCTCGGGGTCAAATCGAGGCACGCAGTTGCTTTCAGAACTGGGAACCCAGCCGAAGGTAACTTATCTTAAACGCGACACTTGGCACAATGGACAAAACGCCTGAACAAATTAACCAGGATTTACTCCGCCCGATTTACCATGCTTCGTGGCGTTTTTACGCCGCGGCGACCATCCTCACTGCTTTTGTAGTAGCGGCCTTTTATGCATGGGGCTATCAGATCTACAACGGCATTGGGGTCTCGGGGTTGGACCGGCCCGTTTTCTGGGCCTTTTATATTACGAACTTTGTTTTCTGGATTGGCATCAGCCACGCAGGCACATTGATTTCCGCCATCCTGCGCGTTTCAAACGCCGGCTGGCGCAGGCCGGTAACGCGTTGTGCGGAAGCGATCACCGTCTTTGCGCTGTCAATTGCAGCCATGTTTCCGCTGATTCACCTGGGGCGCCCATGGCTGTTTTTCTGGCTGATCCCATATCCGACCGAGCGCGGCATCTTGGCGCAGATCCGTTCGCCGCTGCTGTGGGACTTTTTCGCCATTAACACTTAATTGACCGGCAGTGTCATTTTCCAGCTGCTTCCGAGTTTTCCGGATTTCGCCCTCATCCGCGACCGCGCGAGCGGTTGGCGCAAAAAAGTTTACGGGATCGTCTCCCTCGGGTGGCGTGGAACTCCCAAGCAGTGGCACCGCCTGGAGATGGCCATGCGGATCATGGCGGTGGCCATCATCCCGGTGGCTGTTTCGGTGCACACAATTGTTTCATGGGACTTTTCCATGGCGCCTGTACCTGGCTGGCACTCGACCATCTTTGGACCCTACTTCGTGGCTGGAGCCATCTACAGTGGCATTGCAGCGCTGATTATTGCCATGGCCATCCTGCGGAAGCTGCTGCACCTGGAGGAGTATCTCAAACCCATCCACTTTGACAATCTGGGCAAGCTGCTCCTGGTGATGAGCCTGTTATGGTTCTACTTTGTTTTTGCTGAGCGTCTGACCACGTGGTATGGAAATTTCCCGAGCGAGATGCCGGCTTTCTGGTCGACCCAGGTGGGAAGCTTCGGCCCGCTTTTCTGGACCATGGTGTTCTGCAACTTCATTATTCCGGCACCAATCCTGGCCATTAAAAATCTGAGGAACAAGATTGGATGGACTGTTGTGGCTTCAATCCCAATTATTATCGGTATGTGGCTTGAGCGGTTCCTGATCATTGTCCCGTCGCTCTCGCACAAGTATCTGCCATACAGTTACGGCAGCTACCGTCCGACTTGGGTGGAAATCACCATCACCGTTGGAACCTTTGCGGGCATGGGCTTGTTGTATCTGATCTTCAGCAGGGTATTCCCGATCATTTCAATCTGGGAACTGAAACTGGGAATGGGCAAGCAGGCAGAAGCGGCTCCCGCGCTTGCGTCCCACGAGCCTGCGACGGAGCCAAGCCAGGGCATTTAACTGGAACCTATCAAGAGGTATCAGATGAACGCTGTTTACGGACTTTATCCTGATCCTGATTCAGCCCAGCGGGCGCTGAACGTGCTGGAGCGGGCAGAAAGCGAGCTGGGCTATACGGACGGCGACATTGCCGTCCTTTCCGGTGAGCCCTATGAAGAGTATGGCTTCGGACAGCGCGACAATAAAACCAGAATGCCGTGGCTGGCTGCGCTGGGCGGTGTCGTGGGCGGCCTGAGCGGCTGGTGGTTCGTTTCTTTCACCCAGAAGAGTTATCCAATGATCTCTGGCGGGATGCATCTTGTGACCAAATGGCCGGACGGGATCATCACCTACGAACTGACGATGCTGGGAGCCATTCTGACTACTTTCCTGACGCTCCTGGTTACCGCGCGCATTCCGGACTGGCGCGGGCGCAAGGTTTACGACCCGGCGATCAGCAATGGCAAGATCCTGATTGGTGTAACGAACCCGCCAGAAAAAGCGCGGGAAGAACTTGGGAAGAGACTTCGCGCGGCTGGCGCGGAAATTGTGAAAGATATTGGGAAGAAATCCTGAGGAGGCACGATGCAAGGACACTCATTAAGCTTTTTCAAATGGCTATTTATTCTTGCGCTGGCGATGGCATTGCCGGCGGCGACGATCAGTTGGGCAAAAAGCAAGACGGAGCTTTCACCCGAGGCGAAAGCCGGGCAGAAAGTATTCGAGCAGAACTGCACGATGTGCCATTACGCCGATCAGACGAAGAACAAGATCGGGCCGGGGCTGAAGGGAGTCATGAAGAACAAGGAACTTCCCTATTCGCACCGGCCGGCGACGGAAGCGAACGTCCGCGAGCAGATTGAGAAGGGCAATGCGCAGG
>JBJKQZ010000286.1:0-7934 GCA_046704865.1 Terriglobia bacterium | reverse complement strand
TCCTTGCGATAGGTGTTATCGCGATATTTGCCGTGGTCAACATCGTGGGGCTGAAGCTGGCCGCGAATTTACAAAACCTGCTCACGCTGGTCAAGATTGGAGTGCTGAGCGCTTTCCTGGCGCTGGCGTTTATTGTGGGTGATGGCAACTGGCATCATTTCGCGCAGCCGGCCGCGCGTACTTCAACCCATGATCTGGCGCTGCAGTTTGCTGTTTCGCTCACTTTTGTCATGTTTGCTTACAGCGGGTGGAATGCCGCGACTTACGTGGCGGAAGAGATTCAGACGCCTGAGCGCTCGCTGCCGTTGGCACTGGTTGGCGGAACGCTGCTGGTGATTGTATTTTATCTCGCGTGCAACGTTGCCTTTATCTATGCGCTGCCGCTCGGGAAATTACAGGGCGTTCTGCCCGTGGGGGCGGAAGCGGCGCACGCACTTTTTAAAGGGCGGGGAGGTGCGATATTCAGTGGCATGATGGCCGCGGCGTTGCTTTCGTGCATTAGTGCAATGGTGATTGTGGGCCCCCGTGTCTATTACGCCATGGCACAGGATGGGTGCTTCTTTGCATCAGCGTCGCGTGTTCACCCCCGGTTTCAAACGCCTGTGATCGCAGTCCTGTTCCAGACGGCTGCCACCATTGCCATGATTGTAACGGGGACATTTGAGGCGCTGATTTACTACATTGGTTTTATGCTGGTGCTTTTTGCTGCGCTTGCAACAGCGGGGATATTTAGACTGCGAAAACGCTCGAACTGGCGAAAGCTTCCTGCTGTTGAGTGGCACTTTCCCCTGGTTCCAGGCGTTTTCCTGGTTGCGAGTTGCGGAATGCTGATATCCACCGTCCGCCTGCGCCCCACGGAATCCTTTTTCGGGCTGTTGACGGTTTGCTGCGGCGCGGGACTCTACTGGTGGACTTCCCTTCGAAGCCAAAACCGGCGTAGAGTATAAGGCTCGTATTTCCAGGTTGAAGTGACTAATGGTCGGTATCATCTGAACGCACGCATGAGGGATTTGTTCCAATCGATTATGGGGCGGAGGAAGCGGCGACGGCTTATTCCCGCTATCCTTGTTGCCGTCAATCTTCTCTTTGTGGGAGCGGCGTTATGCAGCCCACAAAAGCCCCCCGTAAGCTATCTGCTGGACATGCGAAATCCTGGCTCTCATCTGGTGCGAGTCACGATGGATGTTCAAATGGCAGCTAAAGGAACGGAATTTCAGTTTCCTGCCTGGAGCAACCTCTATCAGATACATGACTTTGTCCGCGATGTCCAGAATGTCCAGGGAACCTGTAAAGGTTCTCCTACAGGTCTTGACCGTGTGGACATCAATACCTGGAAATGCGTGAAGAGCTGTTCTGATCTCGAACTGCATTATGCCGTTTACGCCAACCAGGATAATGTTTTCTCAGCCGTTTTAGACAGCCGCCACGCCTTCCTGAACTTTGCGCTTCTGCTTTTCTATCTGCCACAGGACCGCAGCAGGCCGGTAACTGTGAAATTCCTGCTGCCCGAGGGTTGGAAACTGGTCACCATGCTGGACGATGGTCCGGTACCCGGTGAATTCCAGGCCGCAAATTACGATCGACTCGCGGACAGCCCGGCAGAAGCAGGCGAGTTCCGGGAATACGATTATGTTCAGAAAGGAGCGACTTATCGGATTGTGGTTGACGGAAGTCAGGACCTCTATTCTCCCAAGCTTCTAGTGGGGACGCTGGAGAAAATCACCTCGACGGAAACCGCGTTGATGCAGGACGCGCCCTTCAAGCGTTACACCTTTATGCTCTTTTTCCCTCCGACTGGTGGAGGCGGCATGGAACACCGGAACGGGACGGCCATCGCCGTCCCGGCAGCGCAAATGCGCACGGGCCTCGATGATCTGGAAAGCATTGCCGCTCATGAATTCTTTCATCTTTGGAACGTCAAGCGGATTCGGCCGCAAGGGCTTGAGCCTATCGACTATATTCATGGCAACGACACCAGTGACCTGTGGTTTTCTGAAGGCGTCACCAATACGTATGCCGAGCTTACGCTGCTGCGTTCCGGACTGATCAAAGAGAAGCAGTTTTATGAGCACATTTCCAAGGCGATCAATGAGCTCCAATCAAGGCCGGCAAGGCATTTTCAAAGTGTGGAAGAATCGGGCCGCGAAGCGTGGCTGGAAAAGTACTCTGATTACTTTCGGCCGGAGCGCAGCATTTCCTATTACAACAAAGGGGAATTGCTCGGTTATTTGTTAGATCTGGGGATACGTCATGCAAGCGGGAACCGCAATAGCCTTGACGATCTGATGCGCAAGCTCGATCAGGATTTTGCCAGGCGAGGACGTTTCTTTACAGATGCCGATCTCGAAAACATCTTCCGCAGCCTTGCTCCGTCGTTCCCGATACGTGAATTCTTTCGCACAGATATCGACGGGACCCAGGGACTGGATTACAACAAGTACCTTGGCTACGCGGGTTTGACACTGAAGGCGGAAACGAAAAATGTGCCCGACCTGGGCTTTGAGTCGCTCCAAAGCTTTATCGGGCCAATACATGTGGAGTCGGTGGTTCCGGGCAGTAATGCCGATAAGGCCGGAATTGAACCCGGCGATGTCATTCTCAAAATGGATGGTGTGGAACTTCCCGTAGTACCGGAACGCGAACTGATCTTTTTCAAGCCGGGCCAGAAAGTATCGTTCACCGTGCAGCGCGGCGCAAAGACCCTGGAAATAGAGTTTGCGCTGGGCGCAAAGAGTGCGACCGTCTATAGAGTGGAAGAAGAAGCGAGCTCTACCCATTCTCAACTGATTGTGCGCAACGGCTGGTTGAAAGGTGAAACGATCGGCGGCCCGGCCACCCGAAACTGATGACCAGAACTCTGCTCGTCTATGCCGTTATCGTTCTCTTCATCCTGACTCTCGGTCCTCCGCTCCTCCTCTGGAGCGCACTTACCCACAACACCGACACTCTCTATTCGGTCGGGCTTTTCGCTGCGAAAGCTGCTCTCTCTCTTGCCGGAGTCAGAATAACGGTTCAAGGCCGGGAGAAAATTCCTGTTGGGAAGGCTGTGGTTTACATGCCGAACCATCAGAGCAATTGTGACCCGCCGGCCGTGGCTGCGGTTCTGCCACCTGTGCTTATCATGGCAAAACATGAATTCTTCCGCGTTCCGATTCTGGGAACGGGGATGCGTATGCGGGGATTTATTCCCGTCGACAGGTCAAACCGGGAGCGGTCTTTTGCAGCGGTGGAGAAAGCGGTCACTGCTTTGAAGGGCGGGCGCTCATTCCTGGCTTTTCCTGAAGGCACCCGAAGCAGGACGGGCAGATTGCAACCCTTCAAAAAGGGTGTTTTCGTGATGGCAATCAAAGCCGGGGTCCCCGTTGTTCCAATTTCGGTTTCGGGTGCGAACAAGATTATGCGTCCAGGGAATTTCAGGATTTATCCCGGCACGGTCAGGATCACAATCCATGATCCGGTTGACACAGCCAAATGCAGTATTACAGACCGCGCAAAGATTGCCGTGCACGTGCGCGAGGCAATTATGGATGGGCTTTCGCCCGAGGAAAAACCACTTGAGTCGGATGAAGCTTAATGTTCCGGGCTTTCAAGCAGCAGTGGGAGTCTTTGAAATTTGCTTCCAGTATTAGATTACTCGGTCTGCTCCGGCTGATTTGGACGCTTGATGTGTGGGCGGGTTGCGGAATAGATTTCCGGAAGCCGCGAGTACGCGGCAGAACATTTCAGCCAGCGGGAATTATCCATTGCGGGATACCCTGAAACGATTTTGTTGGCTTCGACGTCGGAAGGGATTCCGGTTTGGGCCGTCGCTATCACGTTGTCGCCAATCGTCAGGTGACCAGCCACGCCAACCTGCCCCGCGAGGACAACGTTGTTCCCAACCTTGCAACTGCCGGCCAACCCGGACTGGCCGCAGAGCAGGGTATTCTGCCCAATATCACAGGCGTGCCCAACCTGAACCAGGTTGTCAACCTTTGCGCCCTTACGGAGCCGCGTAACGCCCACGGTGGCACGGTCAATGCAGGCATTCGCCTGCACTTCAACGCCATCCTCAATGATGACGGTCCCCGCCTGGACAATTTTGTAATAGGAGCCATCTGACTGGCGGGCGAATCCAAAGCCGTCGCTTCCGATGATGGCCCCATTTTGCAGGGTTACGTCATCCCCAATTTTAACGTTTTCGCGGATAACGGCATGGGAATGCGCATAAAGACGATGTCCTATTTTGGCACATGAGTAAATCATCACATGCCCCTTGATGATGCAGTCGTCACCAATCTCAACTCCCTCTTCGATAACAACATACGGGCCAATTGAGGGATTTCTCCCCACTTTAGCATCTGGGGAGATGACAGCGGTCGAGTGAATGCCCGGTTTGGGATTTGACGGCGGATAAAAGAGCTCAAGGGCGCGCGCGAAATCAAGGTAAGGGTTAGGAGACCGAAGGGCAGGGCGTTTAGGATCAGGGTCTTGCGGCGATAGGATTACCGCCGCCGCCTGGCTTGTCTGGAGCTTCCGCCGGTACTTTGGGTTGGACAGGAATGTCAATTCCGTCGGTCCGGCTTCTTCAATACCAGCAACAGCCGTGATTTCCAGATCTTCGGGGCCTTCCAGCGTACAACCCAACTTTCTTGCAATTTCACCTAATTTCATGGCGTCGAACTCCTTCCAAGAGATAGGGCATACGCTGTGATCAGCCCGATCCTTTCGTTTCGCGTGCGATTCTGCCTCAGTTGAAAGGTTATCAAGGGTGGCAACCAGTGACAATAGCCAGTACAGAAGTACCGTTACCTGGGTGCTCTTGGTGTTTGGAAGAAGTTAAATGACAATTTGGGGCATTGTCATTGGCTGGACAGGCTCGACGATTGCGAGCACGCGCGTTCTCGAGGCAACGTAACAAGAGTAAAGCCCTGTCCCCGATGATCCGATATTCAAATTGGAGACGAGCAAAATGACTACCGGGCGGAAAGGAAAAGGAATTCGTGGTGGTACAAGGATCGCTGTAGAACTTCCGGTACAGATCCGCTGGAAAACGCAATCGGGAATCGAACGGTCTGCTCAAGGCAAGACTGGCAGCATGAGCGGAAACGGTGTCTTTATCCTGGTTCCGGTTCGACTTCGGCACAATACACACATTCAATATACAGTTTCACTTCCGGCCGAAGTTACCAGAGTTCCCATTGAACTCCAGTGCGAGGGCAGGGTCGTTCGGCAGCAAAAAGGATGTACCGTTACCGGACTGGGAGTGGTGATTGATGATTACCACTTGGCCTCTTCAAATCTCCCTGCAAGATTCCTGACGGGTGATTCGAGCGAGCCTTGAAACCAGTATGGACAAGGGTTTGATCTTGTCCCTTCTTATATTTTCCGAAGACGCTTCAGAATCTTTCAGGCTCGGTGGTTATTTTAGTGCGCGATAGTCAAATATCATTCAGGGCCTGCTCGAATTCTCCACGTCAAAAAATGCAGGCCAGAAAACGCCATCGAAATAGAAGCAGGACGAACATCCTGATTGCGGACGGTGAAGGGGTGTTCCGTCTTGGTCTGAAGAAGCTTTTCAGCGTTGAGGATGACCTCCGAGTCGTCGCCCAGGCTGAAGACTCATCTCAGCTGCTGGCGATGGCCACAGCCTTTCGGCCTGATCTGGCAGTAGTTCAGCAGGAGTTAACTCTCAACGGGCACGGCGACATTCTGCCTAAGATACTCAAAGAATCTCCCGACTGCAAAGTGATCGTGACCGGCTCGCGCTTGAATGATATGGAGAACGAGAGGCTGTTCAGAGATGGCGCAAGTGGAGTGATCCCGAGATCAGCACAGCCCGAGGTCTTTGTGGATAGTGTGCGCAGGGTCCTCAGCGGCGAAACCATCAGGCCGCCACGGCAGGAACAGAATGGCGAACTCGCAAACGGTTTCGCAAGTCCCCACACCCGTCCGGTTGACACTCTCACGCCCAGGGAGAAAACCATCATCAGTTGTCTCACTCAAGGATGGAGGAATCGGGATATCGCACAGCATCTGACGATTACTGAACAGACAGTCAAGAACCACCTTAGATCGATTTACGACAAGGTGGGGGTCTCAGACCGGCTTGAACTCGTCCTCTATGCTATTCACCAGCACATGGAACTTCCGCCCGTCAACGCTTACAGCTAAAAGAAAGCCGAAACAACCCGCCCGCTCGGAACGGAACATCGCACTGTCGAAAAGCTGCAATATGGTCCTGCAGGGCACATTAACCTGATTGGGAACGCATCTGAATTGGAAAAACCGGCTTTGTCAGGCGAAAGCTCCTGTGCTAAGATGCGTTTCGATCTTTTCCTTTCGAGTCGTGCGGGCTCTGGCTGGGATTTGTCTTTGCACCTTGGCTATTGCGTTGACATAACGGCACTTTCTATTGACAAAGTTGGGCGAGTTTCAGATTATCATAGCTCTTGAGCCAAAACTTCGGTCTGGCTCGGAGAGTGGACGAAAGCCCTCGCAGTCTGCAATGGAGCTTTGAAATTTTTAATAAGTTTAATGTTTTAAAATAGATATATCAATAAGCTAATGTAATACTTTGATATCAACCGGGGTCTTTCAGAGCCAACGAATGCCGGACTCATCTGCCAATATTTCGCCAGAAGTTGCCAGCTTTCTGGATTATGCGGCTGTCGAGAAGGGCTTGGCATCCAATAGCATCGTGAGCTACGGGCGCGATCTTCGAAAGTTTGCCGTTTATCTCGAAAACTCGAAATTGGAGATCGAGTAGGTTCGGCACGAGGATATCCGCAGGTTTCTGGAGACCCTTTACCGGCAAGGCTTGACTGCCCGGTCTGCGGCACGGCAATTGGCCGCTCTGCGTCATTTTTTCCAATTTCTTGTCAAAGAAGGACGTTTGCGCCCTGATCCCGCAAGGGAAGTGGAAGCCCCGCACCTTTCTCATTCATTACCAAAGTACCTGAATGTCCAGGAAGTTGAGGCATTGCTTGCGCAGCCTGACCCTGCGACCCCGGTGGGGCTTCGCGACCGCGCCATGCTGGAACTCCTTTATGCCACTGGCATGCGTGTTTCGGAGCTTCTAAGTGTCCGATGGGAAGATTTTGAGCCGAATCTGGGCATTGTCCGATGCGTTGGAAAGGGAAACAAGGAAAGGCTGATTCCCGTAGGGAAGTCGGCTTTGCGCGCGGTGGACGTATACATCCGGCAAGCCCGAAGCCTTCTGGCAAAGCGTCGCGGCGTTCCGTTTCTGTTTCTCAACCAGCGGGGAGGTCCACTTTCGCGCGTGGGCTTCTGGAAGATTCTGGCGGCTTACGGCCGGCGGGCAGGGATTCGCGTTTCGTTGACGCCTCACATGCTGCGACATTCCTTCGCTACCCATTTGCTGGAGCGCGGTGCAGACCTGAGATCGATTCAGACAATGCTGGGTCACAGCGACATTTCCACGACCCAGATTTATACGCATGTTTTGAAAGAGCGATTGCGTCAAGTCTATCAAACACATCACCCGCGGGCATGAAAGTGGCGTTAAATAAGTCACCGCGTGTAGGAAAACATGACAGACTACAACTACCTGATGGAGAGCCGGCTTTCGCCCTCCCAGTTTCAGCTTGTGAATGAATTAAGCCGGATTGCGTACGCTGAAGGGATCAACCTTTATCTTGTGGGTGGGGCAGTCCGGGATATGACTTTTGGGCAGGCGGTGGTTCGAGACCTTGACTTTGCCGCCGAAGGCGATATCAAGAAAATCTTAAAACATTTGGTCACAGCGGGCGCGAAAACAAAGACGTCTCGCAAAGAAACCACACCCTGGTCAACCGGAGCCGTTGAAGTTGTCAGTTCCAGAATTGACAAACGAACGGGGTCTGCCGAACTCTCTTTCAGTAATGGATTGCGAGCCGAAATTGCCCAATGGCATCAGGAAGTTGTGTCGCGGCCGGGGAAGCCTCCGGTGGTTG
>JBJKQZ010000285.1:0-4638 GCA_046704865.1 Terriglobia bacterium | reverse complement strand
GCGATGCCATCAAGACTGGCATGCTTTCAAACGCCGGGATCATCGGCGCCGTGGCCGAGGAAATCAGCCGGCACCGAGAAGTACCGGTGGTTGTTGATCCGGTGATGATCGCCAAGAGCGGAAATCCGCTGCTTGATCCTGATGCCGTCGTGAGTCTGCGGAAAAAACTGCTGCCGCTGGCCGCGGTGGTGACGCCAAACCTGCATGAGGCGGGCGTGCTTGTGGGGCGCTCGGTCACAGACCTCGAAGGAATGAAGGAAGCGGCGCGCATTATCCACGGCTTTGGCGTGCAAAACGTGGTGGTGAAAGGCGGTCACCTGGAGGGTGCCGCCATCGATGTGCTGTTTGATGGGAGTGAATTTGTTGAGTTCCCCGCTGGCCGGGTTGCAACGAAAGACAGCCACGGTACGGGGTGCATTTTTGCTTCAGCGGTTTCAGCCGGCCTGGCAAAAGGAAAAACGGTCCGGGAAAGCGTGGCAGTGGCGAAGGAGTTTGTGACGGCCGCCATTCGTGAGGGCCTGCAGATCGGCAGGGGGCACGGCCCTGCGAACCCGATGCATTCCCAAAGAACGTTTTCGTAAATGTTTCGCGAGGGCAGAGCTTGGTCTTATACTTTTAGGGGAGTGCTTGCCGGGGCTGGGGCGGCACATTTCCAGTTGCCTGCACGGAACACGAGGGGAAAATCTTCAAGGGCCCGCCAAAACCTGCTGGCCCGAAGGCTGTAGGGAAAAAGGAAAATGCGAAAAATTTTGCTGATGGCTTTGAGCCTGATTGGACTGTTCGACTCCATTTACCTGTTGTGGGAATATACCTCGCCGGCGCATCCGATGGTGTGCATGGGCGGCGGCTGCGACGTGGTCCGCGCCAGCGCGTATTCCCATCTGGGCGGCCTGCCGGTTCCCGTTTACGGAATGCTCATGTACGGCGTGCTGGTCCTGCTTCTTTTTCTCTATCCTCTGCTGCCGACTTCGGTTGCGAGGTTGACGCAGTACGCCGTACTGTTCATCTCAGGCGCAGGATTTCTTTTCTCGGTTTACCTGACCGGGATTGAAGCCTTTGTTCTGCACGCGTGGTGCATGTGGTGCGTGCTTTCGGCGCTGGTGGTGACGGCGATTTTCCTTCTGGCGCTGGTGGAGCGCTCGCGGCCTGCAAAACCGCTCGATCCCGCGCAGGCGCTCTCTGCCGTGCAGCGTAATTTTGCCATGATCCTGTTTGCTTTTGTGCTTGGCGTCCCTTCCTTCATCATGCTGAGTTCGCACGGAAGCATGCCGCCGGTAAAGCCTCCAACCACTCAAACTGTCAAGGCGCATCTGGTCCGCCCGGACACCCGGTTCTATGGAAATCCGAATGCCAAGGTTACGGTGGTCGAATTTGGCGACTTCAAATGCCCTGCCTGCCGCCAGGCGGAGGCGACGGCCAAGAGGATTCGTGAAAAGTTCGGAGACAAGATTCGTTTCGCCTTTCGGGAATTTCCCCTTACGACCATCCATCCCGAGTCTGAGAAGGCTGCGGAAGCGGCCGAATGCGCCGGGCAGCAAGGAAAATTCTGGCAGGCCGTGGACATGTTTTATGACAATCAGGGAGAGTTGAGCCCGCCTGACCTCAACCGCTATGCCGGAATGATGGGTCTCGATTCCCAGAAATTTGTGGCTTGCCTCCAGAAGGGCGAAATGGCAAAACGCGTTGCGCAGGACATTGAAGACGGCCAGGCGCTGGGCGTTCATGCTACGCCGACGTTTTTTGTGGACGGCCATATGATTGTAGGCCCGATTGAATATGACACGTTCGTACAGCTGGTTCAGAACGAACTGGACAGCAACCGCACAGAACAAGCGTCCGCAGGATCCAGCTCAAACCCCGCAGCGGAAAGGAGTCCGGCTCCGGCGGCAAAATCTACGCCGCCTCAAAAGGCCGGGGCAGACCACACGAAAGCAGCTTCTTCGCCAAGTTCGAGCAACACGATGCAGGTTCTGGGGGGGACCTCCAACCTTCTGGCCGGCCTGCAGAACTCCGCCGAGGCCTGCAGCGAGGAAGAGGCGAAAAAACGGCAGCCCAAAATGATTGATACGTCAGCTGCGAAGCAGCTTCACAGCGCCCAACCGCAGGCGGTGTTTGTTGACGTAAGGTCCGCCAGGGATTTCGAGTCCGGGCACATTCCGGGGGCGCTCAATATCCCGATCGACTCTTTCCAGAAGGACTGCAAGCAACTTCCCAGGGACAAAACAATTGTGCTCTATGAAGGCGGCCAGGCGTCAGGTGACATCTGCGCCTTCAGCCGTTCTGCCGGCCGCACCCTGCTTACTCAGGGATTCGACTACAACGAGGTGAATGTCTATCGTGACGGGCTGGCCGGCTGGACCAAAGCAGGATTGCCCGTCAAGCGTTAACTCTCGCCAGCAAAGTTGCAACGGTAACGCCCTTCATGAATTCAACATAAAGAGCGTTGCCCAGGCCAAGGCGGCAAATGCCCACGCGCCCGCCAGGCAAATCTCCACACAGCAGCAATAGAAATCATCTTTTTCAGACTGTCGAACCGCCCCTCCAGGTGTGAGACCTGGAAAAACTGCCCCTCTGCCCAGAACGATTGATCCTTCCCCAACCCGAGGTGTGCCCACTCTGGCTCATCGTTTTTGCCCATCAGCCGATAACTTGGAGGTAGGGGACCCCCATCGCAGTCCGCGGTGGCCCAAGATCTGACAAAGGGGTAGAAGGGATGCGTACCGTCCCTCGGCCGCTATGCCGTTTCTTATCGAAAATGTAACTGAAGTCGTTCTTGCTCTTTTCCTTCTTTGCCTGTTGGGCAACCTGTTCCTGATCGGGGTCGTTGTCATCCGGCGGCGGAGGCGCGGGAAGTTCTTCAACCGCATCGATGTCCTGCGAGAGCGGTACAGTCCGGTTATTGCAGGGGTGCTCTCCGGCCAGATCGCATATGCGAAAGGGCTCCAGGAACTGCGCGGGATTACCGGCGCAGACCGTACTTTTGTGCTGGAGCAGCTTTGCCTTGCGAAGAAACCATCATCGGCGGAAGAGCCTGTGCTGAGGCGGCTTTGCGAGGACCTGGGGCTGGTAAAAATCTGGCAGCAGCGGCTGATGGGCCAGATTGATCAGGCTTCGTTGAGGGAAGCACTGATCAGCCCGCAGGGTCTGCTCCGGCGAGTCAAGCTCCTGCAATTCCTGATTCGTTCCAAGAGCGCTGAAAACCTGGGCGTGATCCGCCATGAGCCAAGCTGGCCTCTGCTGGTGAAGGCGTTGGAGGACCCCAACCCGGACATCCAGGTGGTTGCCGTGCGCTCGCTTGGGGCGATTCGGCATCCGGGCGGCTTTCTGCCGCTGGTTGAACAGTTGCACAAAGCCGTTCTGGAGTCGGCGCCCGTACTTTCCGTGCGAACTCTGAAATCCGCACTGGTGGGTTTTCCTCTCCAGAGCGCAGGTGAACTGCAGCCCGCGCTGATGCACGAGAATCCACGAATCCGCTTCCTGGCGACGGATGTTATCCGGGAGATGGTGCAGCGTGAGGCGGCGGGCCATGAGGATTTCCGACTGGAACGGAACCGGAACGTGAGCAACGAAATGGTGGAGATATTTCTGAAAGACCTGCCATTCGATCCAAACCCGGACGTGCGGGCCAGGGCCGCTCCGGAGATTGCCTGCCTGGGGGAGCAGTGCGCGGCTTCAACTCTGTTTACTTTGCTGGAGGATTCGATCTGGTTTGTTCGGCTCCATGCCACCCGGTCACTGGCCGGGCGCAGGTATCTCCCCCATGCCGACCGGATTGGGAAAATGCTCACGGACTCAAATTGGCGGGTCCGCCAGGCGGCAGTCCGTACTTTGCAAGGCTTTGGGCCGGCGGGCCTGGAATTGCTGACCACACACTTCCTTGCCACGCAGGACCGCTACAGCCGGGAGCAGGTGGCGGATGAGTTCCAGCGCGCGGGCCTGATTCCTGAGTTGCTGCTTCGCTGCGCCGGGACCGGCAACGGACAGGAAACAGCTGTTTTGAGGAACATGGCGCAAATGGGCAAGACCAGTTACATGATTTCGGTGCTTGAAAACGGGGAGGCAAAGGGCGACCTGCGAAAGAAGTTTCTTCAGCAGTTCGGCCGATATCCGGACCCGCAGATTCATCTATGGGTTGAACAGGTAGCCGTGCAGGAACCGGATTTTGATCTCCGGGCGCTTGCCCAGGCTGCCCTGGAAGCTCAGCCCGGGGGAGAAAGGTAGTTCCATGGAACTGTGGCGGCAGGTGTTTATTCACGGGATGAACATGTTCAATCTGCTCATTGTTTCCTATTTTTTTATTGCAAATGGAGTCTACACGCTGCTGATGGTGCTGTCGCTGGCCACGGTCTGGCTTTACAACCGCCGCCTTGCCTATCAGGACATGGACGAAATTCGGGAATCTCCAGTCACGCCTCCGGTAACGATCGTGATTCCTGCCTGGAACGAGGAACGGATCATTCTGGACACCACCAATTCAGTCCTGAAGACGGATTATCCGGAGCTTGAAGTCGTGGTGGTGGATGATGGCTCAACCGATTGCACGCTGGAGCGCCTGATCGACCATTTCCACCTGGTAAAGATGGATCTGGTCTATCGCTCCCACATTCCCACCCAGGCCGTGCGGGGCTTTTACATGAA
>JBJKQZ010000284.1:0-4179 GCA_046704865.1 Terriglobia bacterium | reverse complement strand
TCGGATTTCCAGTCCTTCATGCTTCTCTACGCCGGCGATCCGCTGGCCCTGAGAATCGCTCTTGAAGACATGAACGCCTGCAACACCGGCAAGGGACAGGAAGACCCGCCCACCAGCAGCCTGCCGGTTGCGACACTGCGGCAAATGACGCAGAGCATCAAGACGCGCGCGAGGCAGGTGATTGCTGAAAGCGAAGCCCAATCCCAGAAGACGCTGGAAGGCCTCGACAAGCTGATAACCACGGTATCCACACTGCCCGATCCTCGCTCCATCATCGTTGCCTCACCGGGATTTCTGGCCGGCTCGCAAGCCAGGCAGATCGACCTGCTGGCACGGCGCGCCACGCGCCTCCACATCATCATCAGCGCGCTGGATACAACGGGCCTGATCCGGCAGCTGCCGTCGCCCGCGCCCACGCACAACCGCAGGCTGGATGAAGAACGTGACGCCATTGTGGCCGGAAAGAACCAGATGATGGCTGATCGCGCGTCCATGTCCGCCGACGTGCTTCTGGACCTTTCCACCATGACTGGCGGGAACTTTATAGCCAACAAGGACGATCTGGAGTCAGGTTTCCAGGCCGCCATTCCGCTGCCGCCCGCCTACTACGTCCTGGGCTACACTCCTACAGACTCCCGGGAAAACGGCCGCTTCCACAGCGTGCACATCAGCGTGGTCCGGCACGGACTGATGGGCGTGCAGGCGCCATCCGGCTATTACGCGCCGGGAACAGCAGAGGAGATTACCCGGTCATCCCTTCGCGACAGGCACGCAAGACGCCGGCGGAAATAGCAGCCTGATATGGTGGCAACCGATCTTTCTCGCGCCGCGGCCCGCCGCTCCCTGCTCCAATGGTACCGGCGCCGATCCCGCGCGCTGCCCTGGCGCCAATCCAAATCTCCCTACACCGTGTGGGTCTCAGAGATCATGCTGCAGCAGACCCAGATCGACACCGTCATTCCTTATTACGAGCGGTTCCAGCGCGAGTTCCCCACGGTTGAGAGGCTGGCGAAGGCCCCGCTTGAACGCGTGCTGGAACTGTGGTCGGGACTGGGCTACTACCGCCGCGCCCGCAATCTGCACCGGGCAGCGCAGGAGCTGGTGGAGATTCACCGAGGCCAATTCCCCGCAGACATGAAGCTGGCGCGTTCGCTCCCCGGCGTGGGGGATTATACGGCGCGCGCGGTGCTGAGCATCGCTTACAACCAGCCGTTTGCGGTCCTGGATGGAAACGTGGCACGGGTGATGGCCCGGTTTCTGGCGCTGCGTGGCAACCTGCACCAGCCGCAATTCCGCCAGGCGATTGAGGAGAATCTCGACCTGCTTCTTTCGCGGAGGAGCCCCGGTGACTTTAACCAGGCCCTGATGGAACTGGGGCAGACGATCTGCCTGCCGCGCTCACCCCATTGCGCCCTTTGCCCACTGAAAAAGTGGTGCAAAGGTTTCAAGCTTTACAATCCAGAAGATTTCCCGGAACCCAAGCCCCGACGCCAGGCCGAACAGTGGCATATGGCGGCGGCAGTTTTACATCAGGGCAACAAGGTGCTATTGTGCCGCGGACTTGATGACGGCCTCCTGGACGACCTCTGGAATTTTCCCGCGGCGCTGGGCAAATCCGGCACGGAAGCGATGGCACTCCTGAAGAAGAAACTGGGTTCGGTGCCAGGCACGCCGAGAGCTTTGCAGAAATTTGCACACCAGCTTCGCCACAATATTACTTACCGCTCCATCCAGGTACGGATTTACAAGGGAGAATTTGAGGGTAATGTGGCGGGCGAAGGTTTCCGATGGTTCCAGCCGCAATCCATTGAAAGGGCGGCGGTTTCACAGTTGGCCCGCAAGATTGCCAGGAAGATTGGCGAGGTCGGAAATGAGCCTCGGCGGGCTTGACGGCTTCGCCTGCCCGATTTGCACCGTGTTTCAGATGAACCTTGGTGGCCAGTTCAGTGGGGTGCGGAGAAGGCCACATTTTTATAGTGTTGAAATCACGTCGAAAGACCATAACATTAAGATAATAGGAAGTTTATTGTTCAATAACCGAATCCACTCGCCGAATTCCCCCTGCCATCGTCTGGGGGCCTGTCAAAAGATTTGAAGGCTTACTTAAGTATGGGTATCTGCACCGGCCAGAGCGGGCAAGGTTCTTAAGGGATTTACCTGCTATCCTTTTGATTAATATTATTTTCTTGATATCAGCTATCCATATTGGTAAATTTATTGTGTTTAGCTGCAAGTTGGTTAAAGTCATAGAGGCATCGTGACGTTAATTACCTTGTGGGCTAATCAGAGTCACAGGATGTTCTTCTAGACGCAGGTAGCTTGCTTCAAGTTCGCATATGGAAATTGTCAATGTAATAAGTTCCAGAGTTCTCCCCTGCGGCCTGCACATTCTCCGCATGTCTCATCACTTAACATTTACCTTGGCAAGGAGGAATGCTTCATGACGTCGGTTTTGCACTTTCGCACTTTGAAAGTGCAGGAAACGAGTTCGACACTACCGTTTTGTCCTCGCTCGACATTCTCTCCAACCAAGGTATTTGCCGTGTCAACGTCGTATGATCCTGATAATTGCTTTCAACCTTGTTTCTCGCGTCTTGGCCATCTTAATATCCTGGTAAGCCCAGGCACGCTCCAATTCGAAGTTAGAAGTGCAGCAACACCCACCGCTGGTGGAGGCGATATTTGGGGGTCCTCAAACACAACAGGCGAAGGAGGCATGGCGTGACGGAAATACCGAAAGACATCCATGCATCGAGAAGTGCTTTGCACCGCGGTCTTATCCTACTGGTCTCATCTTCAATCCTCCTCTTACTCCTGATCACACCGCGCGCCAGCTTCGGCGATGTAAACGCCAGAATTCAAGGGACAGTTACAGACCCAACCGGAGCGATAATCCCAGGTGTAAATATCACGGTTACGAACATTGCCACGGGAATTTCCAGAAAAATAGAGAGCTCAAACGACGGTTCCTTTGTGGCTTTAAACCTTCCCGCTCCCGGCATTTATGACGTGACGGCTGAAAAGAACGGGTTTAAGACATTTTCAGCCCGCCAGATCCCCCTGTCACTGAACCAGATTTACGTTCTTAAAATCAGTATGGAACTAGGGGCCATCACTCAAGAGGTGACAGTGCAAGCGTCGCCGGCCCAGGTTCAGACCACCAGCATGCAGCTCGGTGCAACCATCACGGGCAGCGCGCTTGTCAATCTCCCCCTGAACGGGCGCGATTGGATAGCTTTGCAGAGAACGCTGCCGGGTGTCGTGGAATCAATTGACTTTGCTGATAATTATTCGACGAACGGTTCGCGTTCGCAGGACAACGGCTACATGATCAACGGTAACGATGCCATGGATCTGCCGCTGAACACTCCGCTGGTAATCCCCAGCCCGGACGCCATTGCAGAAGTTCGAATGATCACCAGCACCATCAATCCGGAATACGGCCGCAACGGCGGGGCGATCCTGAACGCGGTAACCAAGTCCGGGACGAACGCGTTTCACGGAGACGCCTTCGAGTTCTATCGCGACCCCTTCCTGAACGCCCGCAATTTCTTTCTGCCAGAGCATGACCTTTTCCACCAGAACCAATACGGTGGAACGCTTGGCGGACCCTTATGGAAGATCCATACTTTCTTCTTCTTCTCTTATCAGGGCACCAGAAACCGGGAGCCCATCGCAGGCGGCCGTGGTTTTGCGGGTGGAACAACAAGCGTATTCACGGCGGACCAGCGAAACGGCATCTTCCCAGGTCTGGCAACTTCGGCAGGGTACTCCGCCGCGCCACTTGTCGGGGAAGATGGGAACACCTATCCGGCGGGCACACCCTATGCGACACTGTTTCCGACTGGCCATATTCCTTCTGCGGACTTAAACCCTATAGCGGTGGGCCTGGTGAACAAATACATGCCGGCGCCGAATTTCGGGTCCACAGAGTTTTCCTGGAATCCCATTCAGACAACTTCGGATGATCAATACATCACCCGCATCGACCAGCATATAGGTGCGAACGATTCGCTCTTCGCGTACTGGTTCATCGAACCCGAGAAAGTTATTTCGGATGAATCATTCTACGGTGGCAGCCTGCCTGGTTTCGGGGAATCGGACAACTCTAAAATCAATAATATGAACCTGAACTGGACGCACATCCTCAACGGGAACATGCTGAACGAAGCCCGCGTG
>JBJKQZ010000283.1:0-5221 GCA_046704865.1 Terriglobia bacterium | reverse complement strand
ATTGGAAAAAGCGCGCTGAGTATCAGAAAGAAAACTTTGAGCGCGTTGGCCACGCCATTCTCCTCGAAATTAGCAGTACGATCTTAACGCTGTTCATATTCTCCAATCCACTTTGATCATTCGCTTGACTTGCCGCCGAGCTTGGTTCCCTGCGGAAACCGATAAACGTACAGATCGACTCTGCCACGGGCGTGGCTCGCAATATGGCTAACTAGCCTTTTCATGGATCATCAGCTTAATTTGTGTAGCCCTTGAGGGATTTTCTGCTGTTATTTATTTTCAATAAGATGGCCCGCTTCGTTTTCAGGTTCGTTTTTTCCACAGGTACGCGTTTTCAACAACATCCCAGCTTCGTTTTCCGGTTCGTTTTTGGCTAGTTGAGTAGCTTTTTACTGATTTTAAACAACATCCTCGGTTCGTTTTTGATAACTAACATCTTTTTTGTCTCATTTGTCCCAAAAAGCCACAAATCTAGCCACGTACTGGCACGGAAACGGGCCTTCCGCAAGCACCGGATTCCGCCTGCGCCAGGCTGCGACACGCCAGCCCTGAGAACGAACCCTGCGCCACCATATCCGTGATGGAAGGCCTCTGCAACATTCTCCCACAAGGCTACCACACTAGGCCAGCCATGTCAAGCAAATTCCCGCTTTCGAGGCACCGGGAAGCCATGAAAATACCCTCTCACACCAACCCTCTCCCGGCGGGAGAGGAAGAAGGAACTCCGGGTGTCGGCATGGTCTGGCACGAGTAAACTCGTGCCCTTTCGCAAGGTTGACCGCACAGGCCATTCCATATGTCGCCGGTTGGGCGCTGCAAGTACTCTCTAACGCAGCACTCTTCAAGAAATCACAAACGCCTGAAACCTGCCGACGGGCACGCGCGTATATAGTACAGTCATGGCGCGTGGCGCCGGAAATGTCCCACAAGCGGCGGTTTTGAGCACTTCGCGGCTGGCTCTTTGCAGCCCGGAGTTGCTTTGGACCCGGTCGCTGGTTTTCTGTTGCAGAAATGGATTGACTGCGGCAGAATCGTGCGCGTTTGTTGAGGAGCGTCTTTAAATGCTCGATAGCACACACAATTCGAAATTGAGTCACGAACGGCCGGTAAACGGCTGCGTTGGCTATTGGGCGTTCCCTCAATCCTTCCAGAGCGCCCATCAGTAGCAGGCGCCCTTTACCGTATTTTTTTCCTGTTCATTAATAAATCGTTGGGTGGCGTCGATAACGGTTCCTTCGACCTTTTAAGTCTCCGTTATCATTTGTTCCCCCAGCGAAATCTGTTGTCGTTTTCGACAGGTTCGACCAGTGGCGTAGAGTACGGATACTTCTACGGTCGAAGCGGCGGGCCCTCGCGGGTCCGGCGTGGAGGTTCAAACCCTCAAGCCGTATTCGCCTGTTCCCTGGCCTGAAGTTTTAGCCAAGGTTTTCGCCGGTGGCGGAAGATCAGGGTTACTTCGCCTCATGTAGAAGCGCGGGGCGGCTACCCCGGCGAATTCCAAAACCCGGCAGGGACGGGAGCGTAGCTCCGAAGCACTAGGTTCCTGGCGGTGAGGGTTCGTAGCTTCGCCCTGGTTGAGTGTTCCCCGGCGAAATATTTTGTTGCGGCGTTTTGCGCTGTTTGTGAAAGAGAGAAGTAAAATGGGCACTCGAAAAATCTATAACGGAACCCCGTTGATGGGTGACTGGTTGTGCCGAACCTGCTCCCACGCGCACATCCAAAAGGGCTATGCAGAGAGCGAGGAACTGATTCAATGCGCGCATTTCTGCTACGACAGCCCGCAGCCGTTGCCCTTCAAGATCCGCGAATGCAGCCTCTATGCGGACAAGCGCCGGTCAGACCTGGAAGGCATGGAGAAAACCGCATGGATGCTGTTCACTCCAAAGGGCGGGCGCGATGTGGGATTTGTGAAGGTCAAGGAGTTGAAAGAAGCCGGGGACGGCGATACGGAGATCAATCCGGAAGAGTAAGAAACTCAAAGCCGGCCGCCAGTAGCAGGCCGTGAGGTGACGGCCGGCACCGGCAGCATACAAATCGGGCGGTGGCGTAGACGAGGGTTACTTCTACCCCGAAGGTCGCAGGTTCAAGTCCTGCCGCGAACGTGGGTTCGCGTAGCTCAGTTGATAGAGCATCGGGCGAGTCCCTTATCGCTTGTTCCCCGCCCTGAAAGAACGGACGGAGACATACACTTCGGGCGGTGGCGTAGACGAGGGTTACATCGAGGTAGAGCGCCGGCAAAAGCCGGAGCCGCAGGTTCGATTCCTGCCGTGGACCGTCAAGGTCTGCGTAGCTCAGTCAAACTCCCTCATCGCTTGTTCCCCGCTCAAAAAGGAGATTGCCGGCAGGAGGGACAAGGTAGCGGAACGCAATGCGGAGAGGGATAATCATCTCATCTTCAAAGTGCGCTCCCTGCCCGGGCCCTGGAATTTCTGCCTGCCGTCAACAGCAGCCGTGGGAGAACCTGATCACACGGCGAAGGAGGTGAAAATCAAACATGGCTCGATTGAACATTCTGAACCTGCGCGGAGCATTGGGAGCCGCGCAGAAAACGCATGAAGGGGGAAAGGCATGGAACCTTTCCGCGGAGCAGGAGCTGCGCCGGTCCGTGCTGGCCTGCCTCCTGTGGGAGGACCAGTTTTACGAGGAAGGCGTGGATATCGCCGGGCGCATCCAGACGATGGTGCCGCGCGTGGAAGCTGAGCGCGTGGCCGGTCTTGCGCTGGAGGCGCGCGAGCGCATGAAGCTGCGCCACGCTCCGCTTTTGCTGGTGCGCGAGATGGCGCGCCACAAGTCACACCGTGCACTGGTGGCAAAGACGCTGGAGCAGGTGGTCCAGCGTGCGGACGAACTGGCGGAATTTGTAGCCATCTACTGGAAGGACGGTAAGGCGCCGCTGTCGGCGCAGGTGAAAAAGGGACTGGCCGCGGCCTTTGGCAAGTTTGATGAGTATCAGCTTGCCAAGTATGACCGCGCACAGCCCGTGCGCCTGCGCGACGTGCTCTTCCTGTGCCACGCCCGGCCTCGCGATGAGGCACAGGCGGAACTGTGGAAGAGGCTGGTGGAGGGCAACCTGTCAACGCCGGACACGTGGGAAGTGGCGCTTTCCGCAACGCATGGCAAGGACAAGCGCGGAGCATGGGAGCGGCTGCTGGCGGAGCATCGCCTGGGGGCGCTTTCCCTGCTTCGTAACCTGCGCAACCTGCACCAGGCCGGTGTGGATGAGGAACTGGTGCTGGGCGAACTGGCGCACATGAAGACGGGGCGCGTGCTTCCCTTCCGCTTTATTGCGGCGGCACGTCAGGCGCCGCAGTGGGAGGAGGCGCTGGAAAAGGCCATGCTGGCGTCTGTTTCTGCCCAGGAAAAGCTCCCGGGCCACACGGCGCTGCTGGTGGACGTTTCCGGCTCCATGACGGCGCGGTTGTCTGCCCGTTCGGAAATGCTGCGCACCGACGCCGCCTACGGCCTCGCCATTCTGTTGCGCGAGATCGCGGACAAGGTAAGCGTGTACAGCTTCTCCAACACGCTGGCTCGAGTTCCGGCGCGCCGCGGCTTTGCGCTGCGGGACGCCATTGACAAGAGCCAGGCTCACGGCGCCACCTACCTGGGGGCCGCAGTCAAGGCCCTTGGGAAGGGCTACGACCGCCTGATCGTGATCACCGACGAGCAGGCGCATGACAGCGTGCCGGCCCCGCACGGACGCGGCTACGTGGTGAACGTGGCCAGCTACAAGAACGGCGTCGGCTACGGCAAGTGGATCCACATCGACGGCTGGAGTGAGTCGGTTGTGGAGTATATCCGCGAGTTGGAGCGGCTGCCGCAGGCATAACCTGAACCCGGCCGGGCCAAACGGTCCGGCTGGATTCAGCCAATATTTGTGATGACAGTGGCTTCAGAGTTTAGAGAGCACGTGCTGCGCAATCGCCAATTCCTTGGCTTCGCGCTGCGAATCAGAAATCTGTCTTCCCCAAATGCGAACGTTGAAAGCCTGATCTCCTTTTCTAAACCAGAAAACGTCAGAAACATTGCGTCCTACCTTCTTGTAAAGAAAGAACGCCTCATCGCCATACCCTGAAACAGGCCTCAACGTTGAATGGGTAAAGCTTGCCGCCGACTTGGTGCTGTTAAACAACCTGATGTCCGGCCCGTTCAAATCCGCAATCAGGATAGGGTTGCCGGGCTTGGCCTGCTCCCACCACTGGCAGAGTGTGGGCAAGGGGCCATTGCCGGGGTTTACGGTAACTCCCAATAGCCCTCCGACTTCAGATGTGGTGAGAAGCGAACAGGCATTCTGGGCTGGAGATGCCGGCAAAACGGAAAAGAAAATGGAGGCAACAACGGAAACCGATACAAGAATCCCACGGACTTTCAGCATGGAAAGCATCGCGGTAAACCTCCGAAATGTTTGAGATGGTTAAAACTGAATTCGTGCGGCCGGGAAGATCGGAATGTGCAGCTTTTTTGAAACCCCAAGCAACGCCCCACCCGGTCCCGGATCAATCGTACCCGCGTCCAAAGACCAACTGGAAACTCTATTGTGCACCTGGGCCCGTCCCACAACATACGCCAGGCCGCCCGCGAATGCAATGCCAGTTGGGGTTGATCGCCCTGCGCTTCTGTAAGTGTCCTGAAAAAGACCGAACCCATGCTGGCCCTTGACACCCTGATTCCTCCCCGGTATATTTGGGTCAGCTCCGTACATTAGTGAACGCGTAAGTCATCATCCGATGCGCCGTGAGGCTTTGTCTCGTGAGGGGGACGCATACGTCTGGGAATGCACTGAGGTTCGCCGCAGCCGCGCTTCTGGTTCTGGCGGCATCAGGAGGAGTGTTCCATGCCCGCCTGATGGCGGCCTCCGGCAGCGCGGAAGCGCAGCCGCTGGTGCGCGGAATCTCAGTCCATCAGGGACCGGACGGCACAGTCACCATTGACGTTGCCATCACCTGGACCGTACCGTTCCAGACGACGCACCTGTCCGGGCCGAACCGGCTCGTCGTCGATCTGCAGGGCACCCATGAAGAGAACCTGCGCGATGAGTATCCCGCTGAATCCCCATTGCTCGAAAGGGTGCGCGTGGGCCAATGGCGGACGGACCCAGCCGTGGTCCGCGTGGTAGCCGACCTGAAAGGAAATCCCGCCTTCGCAGTCAACCAACAGGCTTCCGGCGTGCAGATTGTACTCAAGCCAGGCGCGGTAGAAAGCGCTCCCGCGCGCGATCCGGCCC
>JBJKQZ010000282.1:0-5563 GCA_046704865.1 Terriglobia bacterium | reverse complement strand
GCGCAGGGCTGAGTGGATGGAAAGAAACTCGCCCACATTGTCAAGAGTCAGCAGCCCCACAAGCCGCCCTTCGTGCTCCACGGGAAGGGAACGGCTGTTGGTTTCGCGAATCAAAACCAGAGCCTGTTCCAGCCGCAGGCGCGGATCGACGGTTGGGATATCCCGGCGCATGGAATCACGAACCCGAGTTTGAGGACCGCCCTGCGAAAGACTTTTTGTCATGTCTTCACGGGTCAGCATTCCCAGGACATGATCGCCGAAAACCACGGGAAAATCCTCCCGCCATCCTGATAGAACGTGATTGACGGCATCGGCAAGCGAGTCGTCCGGGCGAAGCGTGTGAAAATCCCGCAGCATAATGTGCTGCACGGGTATGTCACCAACGGAAATATGCATTCCGGCCGTAGAGGCTTCCTGCTCTGCCCCTGACCAGACAAACAGGGCAATAAAAATCAGGAAAGGGTCAGTAAAGAGACCGGCAAGGCCAAAGGCACAGGCAATGCCCTGGCCGATGCGAGCGGAAATCCTTGTGGCTTTGCCGAACTCAAGCCGGCGCGCGAGCAGAGAGCGCAGCACCCGGCCGCCGTCCATGGGGAACGCCGGGATCATGTTAAAAGCTACCAGCCAGAGGTTCACGACCATCAGCTTGTTCAGGAAATTCCCCCCAAACCACTGGAACTGATCGAAGCTGACTCCCCGGCCGGCTGACACGATCACCACATAAAGGAGAGCGGCAATGCCGACGTTGACCGCCGGACCCGCAAGAGCAACCCAGAGTTCCTGTATCGGGTCGTCCGGCATGCGTTCGAGCCGCGCAAGTCCCCCAATGGGAAGCAGTGTAATGTCTCGCGTTCGGACTCCAAAGCGGTGGGCCATCAGGGCATGGCCAAGTTCATGCAGTGTGATGCACCCAAAAATGACCAGCACAAAGGCGGCGCCATAGAACGCCGTGACAAGGTTGTGCCCGTGCGACCAGTTCATAAACAGAATAAAGGCTATGAGAAGCCAGAAAGTCGCATGAACGTAGAGGCCTATTCCTGCAACCTCTCCAATTTTCCAAGACCAACGCATATTCTCTTTACTTTTACGCAGGAGACTGCCCAGGAGTTGTAGCGTTCAGTCCCTTGGTAAAGTTAACATTGCTGAGCGGCCTGCGGCAAGCAATGGTTCGCGATTCCGCATGCATTCTCCATACTTCCGTTCATGGCGCAAACGGTTTACACTTTTGGGTTCGGGGGTCTATCAATGTCCACGGAGACACAGAAACTGCGGCTTGCCGATTGCATGTCCCGTCTTGGGACGGAAGGCGCTTTTGATGTGCTGGTTCGCGCACGTGCCCTGGAAGCCCAGGGCAAGGAGGTTATTCATCTCGAGATCGGTGAGCCTGATTTCCCCACTGCCCCTAACATCGTCGGCGCCGCCAAGCGCGCATTGGACCAGGGATGGACGCATTACGGGCCGCCGGCCGGATTTCCGGAACTCAGGGAGGCTGTGGCGGAGGATGTGGGCCGCCGGCGCGGGATACCGGTGGATCCTTCCGGTGTGGTCATCACTCCGGGAGCCAAGCCGATCATGTTTTATACCATCCTTGCATTGGTCGAGCCCGGCGATGAGTTCCTCTACCCCGATCCTGGTTTTCCCATTTACTCTTCCATGATCAATTTCGTGGGCGGAAAGCCCGTCCCGTATGCCCTGGTTGAAGATCGCGGATTCGATATCGACGTCAAAGAGATCGTTGGCAAGATCAGCGACCGCACGCGGCTTATGATCCTGAACTCTACCAATAACCCCACCGGCGGAATGATCAGCCGTTCTGAAACGGAAACGCTGGTGGAAACTTTGAAGAATCGCGACGTCATGGTTCTTTCAGA
This sequence comes from Terriglobia bacterium, assembly GCA_046704865.1. Classification (GTDB taxonomy): domain Bacteria; phylum Acidobacteriota; class Terriglobia; order UBA7540; family UBA7540; genus SCRD01. Next base: position 3,692 of record JBJKQZ010000282.1, on the reverse strand, counting down.
CGAAATCTACAGCCGGTTGATTTACGATGGTGAGCACGTAAGCCCGGCGGCATTTCCAGAATTGCGCGATCGGGTGATCATTCTGGACGGGTTTTCAAAGACATATGCCATGACGGGCTGGCGGCTGGGTTACGGCGTGATGCGCCCGGACCTGGCTAAGCATATTGCGCTGCTGATGACCAATTCGAATTCCTGCACGGCCAGCTTTACGCAGATGGCTGGAGTGGAAGCGCTGCGCGGCGACCAGAGCTCCGTGAGTGCGATGCTGGAAAAGTTCCGCCAGCGCCGCGAAGTGATCGTGGATGGGTTGAACCGCATCCCGGGATTTCATTGTATGAAACCTCAGGGAGCGTTCTATGCATTTCCCAATATCAGGGAAACTGGGAGGAGTTCACGCGTGTTGGCAGACGCGCTCCTGAACGAAGCCGGCGTAGCGTGCCTTTCCGGGACGGCATTTGGACAGCAGGGCGAAGGCTACCTGCGATTTTCCTTTGCTAATTCCATCGACAACATCAGGAAGGCTCTCGACAGCATCAATGCCTGGATCAGGAAGAATTCGTGAGAATCTTATGAGCCAAACGAAGAGTAACATGCGAATCTTTGCAACCTGTGACATCGGCCGCGAGGCGCTGGACCGCCTGCGCGAACGCGGTTACCAGGTTGATGTCTACGACCAACTGGAACCGCCCCCGAAAAGCCTGATCATCGAGAAAGTGCGCTCCGGAATCGACGGTTTGATTACGACCTTGCGCGATCCCGTTGACCGGGAGGTTTTTGAAGCGGGCAAGGGAACGCTGAAAGTGGTGGCGCAGGACGCGGTCGGCTTTGACAACATCAATCGCACAGATGCCAACCAGTACAAGGTGCCTTTTACCAACACTCCAGAGGTGCTGACCGAGGCCACGGCGGAATTTGCGCTGTTTATTCTGGGAGCGGTGTCGCGCAAGCTGTATCCCAGCGAGCGGCTGGTGCGTGAAAACCGCTGGGGAGCGTGGCATCCCTATCTGCCCTTTCTGGGCGATGAAGTGACCGGCAAGACGGTGGGTGTGATCGGCCTCGGCCGCATTGGACAGGCATTCATCAAGAAGGCGCTTGGGTTCGACGTGAATTTCCTTTGCTATGACTCGACTTTCAACCCCTCGGAATTCCTGAACAAGGTCCAGGCGGAGTTGGACTTGCGCCACCGGAATGGCTTTTCGTCTGAGCGGCGAACCATCCGGCTGGGAAGCCTGCGAGAGGTTTTGTGAGGGTCCGATTTCGTTTCACTCCACGTGCCGCTGGTGCGCGGAGGAGAAACTCCGACTTATCATCTGATCAACGAAAAGACTTTGCGGATGATGAAGCCAACCGCCTACCTGGTGAACACCTCTCGCGGACCTGTTGTGGATGAAGCGGCGCTGGCGGCTGCGCTGAAAGAAAATGTGATAGCAGGAGCTGCCCTCGACGTATTCGAGCGCGAGCCATTGCCCGCGGATTCTCCTCTGCGCGATCCGGAAATTGAAGATCGCGTGCGTCTGTTCCATCACTTTGCCAGCGCAGGCCAAATTACGCGGCTCTCCGTTGACCCCAACCGCGGCATGGCCGGCCGTGCGGTCCAGTCGCTGATCGATGTGCTGGAAGCCAGGGGCAATCTCGCGGACGTAGCCTGCGTGGTCAACAAGGAAGCATTTCGCTAGAGAACTCCGTGCTTTGCCGGCGGCCGCGCCAGGGAAAAGTGCAAAACAAGCGCAGACAGCTCCATGGAAAAGTGAAATTGAAAAAGGTAAACCGCTAAAGCGAGGTTGCCGAGGCGTAATGCAGTATGAGTAACGCGAGAGTCAACGCGCCGGTTCAATGGATGGTGGAGGTTGGGTTTTCAAAGTGCGGTGTTCATCAAGCCAATAAGCCCAGGCGATAAAGAACCAGGAAAAAACTCCGGCCCATTCCACCGCATTCACGCTGGGCGGAGGTGGTCCCATAAGAGACGTAAGGTAGATGAGAACCAGCAATGCGATAAAGGTTTTGTAGCTGTATTCACCGATTTTGTCCAGAGCGCGAGTGGCCCTGCTGTAAATCAGCACGCCGGCCACGAACAGGCCTCCTTCAACGAGAAGCGTCGCCATCACTGAATTCCACAGGCCCAGGCCCACCAGCCGGCTGCCGGGATAGAGTGGAAGGTCAGGACGATGGCTGATGAAGTCGAGCAGCCAGTGGCTGATGACGCACAATCCAATGATAAAGGCGCCTCGCCCGTTCCTTTTGAAGACAAGATAGAGCCCGCCAAGCAAGAGTCCCCAGCCAAAGTCGGCCAGCAGGCTGTGGGTGAGCGGGTAACTGACGAAATCAAGCGGGCTTACTGCCGTAATGCCTGGAACGATCCGCACGCGCTCCCAGCCCAGCATTAAAAACAAGGGCCAGATAAGATCCGGCCATTGCGCTGCCAGCAACAGTGTGCCGAACGAGGTTTTGGGCGATGCTTTCTTAGCACCCAGCGCGACTGCGACATGTCCAATCAGCATCAGGAATTCTCAATGACCTGCAGGAAATAGCCTAACATACCATGCAGTGAGAATTCCTACGTAGACCACGGAAATGATGAGGCAGATCCAGAAAGTCTTGCCCCAGAAGCGCTCATTGACCTCCCGGCGCCAGGCGGCCAGGCTGACGGCGACGAGTAAAATCGCCGCCAGCCGCGCAAAACCGTCGAGTGGAGTGCTCATGGTGCTGATTCCCTCACCTGCCAGGTAGCGGAACAACACACGGAAATCGTTGACGAACCCGCCCACCAGAATATCTACCAGGAACCAGATCGGCGTAAAGATCGTCCCCAGCATATAGGAGAACCGGTCTTCTCCAAAGAACACCAGGACGCCGATCGCGATAAAGATCGACGACTTGACCAGTTCAAAGTAGAAGTAGGGTGGAAGCGCAAAGGCGCCTGCCACCATGAAGGTGGCCGTCATGAAAGCTGCGAGGAAGACCCATCGGTTGGACATGGCTAAGCTCCTTTCCGTGGAATCGACGCCGCTCGCGGGCCTGCCAGCCTTGCTTGTCCCCAAGAGCGCGCCATTCGTCTGGCCCGGACAAGCATCCTCTTTCCGTATTCGCAGGTTACGTCTTTAAGTTAACAAATCGGGTAAGGCCGTTCAGTGATAGGCGTCACTGCACGCTGGCCGTTCATCTGGAGGCTACAATCATGGGCTTCGCCACGGTCAGGCATTCACTGGCGGGATGGGCCAACTCGTTGCCTTACATGGCCCCTTTAGCCGCAGAAGATAAAGCGTTTAACGGCGTTGCATCAGGGAAGAGAAATCCTGGAGATTGGATGCCACAAGATCAGGGCTGATCGCCCACGGATCAAGCTCGTCATCGGTGTTTGGTTTGATCCAGGCTGCTCGAAGGCCAGCGGCTTTGGCGCCGATCGCATCCCATCCGTTGCTTGATGCCAGCCAGGTTTTTTCGAGCGGAAGGCCAAGCCGCTCCGCAAGATAGTGATACACCCGAGGATCGGGCTTATAAGTTTTGAGATCGTCCACGCTGATCACCGCGTCCAGGTACGGCAGTATGCCCGAGTGCTCAAGAAGCACGCGCAGTGAGCTTTCCACTCCGTTTGAAAATGCCGCCAGCTTGAGTCCCGCTTCTTTCAGGTTGCGGATGGCCAGGAGCGCGCCGGGAAACGGCGGCAAGCGGCGGTAAGCTTCAATCAGCGCTGC
>JBJKQZ010000281.1:0-3771 GCA_046704865.1 Terriglobia bacterium | reverse complement strand
GCAATAGACTTTCGGTGGAAGGTTACATCTTTCAGCAGTACGCCGAGCGGCAGCATAAGAAGCTTGCTGACGTTCTTGATGAGATATTTCCCATGGCGCACGACGCGGGTTACCGGAACATCGAACTGAACCAGGGATTCCTGACGCCCGAACTTCGCGACCGCGTGCTGGAACTGGTGGATGCCAATGACCTTCGCATGCCATCGGTTTATGTGGGAGGTGCGATGCACCACAAAGACCTGGCCGAGCACACCATCAGCCAGGCGCTTGAGATCGCGGCGCTTTGCAGGAAGCTGGGATGCCGGGCGGTGATCAATAATCCGGACCCTAAATCGCACGAAGTACCAAAAACGGACGCCGAGCTTGCCGTACAGGTGAATATGCTGAATCTGATGGGGCGTGAACTGGCGGCCCGCGGGTTTCAATTATGGACGCACGCGCACGCGCCGCAGATGGCTGACCATGCGCGTGAATGGCAGTACAACCTTCATCACACGGACCCGAAGTATGTGTGGATCTGTCTCGACATCGATTGGGTCTATCAGGGAGGGCAGGATCCGATGACGCTGCTGCGCGAAGCCGCCCGTCGGGTTGCCAGCCTGCACTTGAGGAATTCACACAACAAGGTGTGGCTGGAATCATTTACAAGTGGAGACATCGATTACCGGGCGATTGCTTCCTATCTCAATCAGATCAATTTGAAGCCACTGCTTGTTGTTGAGCTTGCCTACATGAAGCAGACCGTCGTAACTCGCCCGTTGGAAGAAGATCTGCGAATCAGCCGCATTTATGCAGAGCGAGTCTTCGATCTGCAGACGTGATCACATGGAAAGAGGAAAGAATATGGCCAGAAAGGGAATTTCTCGGAGGCAGTTTATCGAATCCTCGGTGGCGGGAGTTGCTGCGAGCGGAATGAAAGGATTGCGAACTCACGGCGTGGAAGCCGGCAGGAACAATCCTATTGGTGAAGATGCAAATGCCGGTCATCGCGTCACAGTGTCACTCAATGCCGGCTGGCGTTTCAAGCGGCAGGGAACGCCTGGCACCGGGACTGAGCCTGAGTTCGTAGGCGCGGAAAGTCCCGCCTACAACGACAGTGGGTGGGAAACGGTGGTGGTTCCTCACACATGGGACGCAACTGCGGATAATCCTTTTGCGGCTCCGGGGCATTTTCGTGGAGTTGGCTGGTATCGATGTTATTTCAATATTCCCCTGGAGTGGCGCGGCCGCAGGCTGGTGATGCACTTTAACGGCGTCTTTCAAATTACCGATGTCTGGGTAAACGGGCAACACATGGGGCAGCATGTGGGCGGGTACACGAGCTTTGCTTTCGACATCACCGACGCAATTGACTTTGGGAAGACGACCCTGGTTACAGTCAGGGTCGATGATGTTCTGAATCCCTTTATCGCGCCCGCAGAGGAACGGAATGTCGCCAATTATGGCGGGATCTATCGCAGTGTCTGGCTGGAAGTAACGGGGCCTGCGCACGTGCGGCGGGACGGGACATGGGTGACGCTTGAAGGTGACGAAGCGCGGCCGATCATTCGCGTTCGAACCTGGGTTGTTAACGAGAGCCGGTCCTCGCGGTCAGTCCGGATTGAGAACCGGGTGGTGGACGCCACGGGGAATGCCAAGGCAAGGCTTGAAGCGCGTGTTGAGATGAGTTCAGGCCAGACGTTATCTTTCGATCAAAAAACCGGTGCCATCAGCAATCCTCAACTTTGGTCTCCTGAGTCCCCTTATCTTTATCGTCTGGTAACAACGGTTTTTGAGGGCGACAGTGTTTTAGACCAGTTTGTGACAAGGTTCGGAATCCGTTATATGCGGCACGACGCGTCGAATGGATTCACATTAAACGGAAAGCCGATTAATTTGCATGGAGTGGATCGCCGTCAGGACTATGGCTTCCTGGGCGATGCAGTGCCGGAGGCCGTTGGCGTCAGGGACATCCGCGTGATGAAAGAGATGGGAGTGAACTTTTTCCGCACTTCGCATTACCCACAGGACCCGGCCGTCCTGGACGCCTGTGATGAACTTGGAATACTGGTATGGGAGGAGGTCCCGAACATCGCGGTCCATATTTATCCTCCCGATGAAGAAGGCGACAAGCCGGTTTATACAACAAGGTTCCCTTGGCCGTTGATGCAAAACATCAAGCAGCAGTTGATGGAGATGATAGCGCGAGACCGCAATCGCCCTTCAATCATCATCTGGGGATTTGCTGACGACTTGAGCACATACAAATATCCCGAAGATTTTGTGGAACTCTCCGATTACACACACAGCCTTGACCCGACTCGCTGGACCGCCGGTCGCTGCCCGCACGTTACAGACATTATGGATGCGACCTCATATGATGACCTGATCCAGGCGCATCAGGAGCATCCTGAAAAGATGTACATCTGGAATGAGTGGGGAGCGATTCCGTGCGAACGCAACCGGGAGGAAAAGGCATTGATTGAAGATGGAACTGTCCGGGCTTTGCCGGATAGCGAGATGGCATTAGTCCAGGAAGGCTTCCTGATGCAGTGGAACGCCCTGCCGTGGCTCGGGACTGCAAAGTGGTGCATGTTCGACTGCGGCGACCCGAATGGATCATGCACGCGGACGTTGTGGGCGCCGCATGACGGGAGACTGACACTTCGCTGGCCGTTTAATGACTACCTGGGTGTTTCTGATATGTGGCGTATCCCCAAGAACGCCTATTTTTTCCTGCAATCCCAGTGGACGGAAAAGCCAATGGTCCACATCGTTGGCCTCTGGACCTTGCCGGAGGCAGCGGGTACACGAAGGCAGATCAGGGTTTACAGTAATTGCGACGAAGTGGAACTTTTCCTGAACGGGAAAAGTCTTGGTGACCGCAAACCCGTAGCGCAGGACCGAGTGTGGCAGGATTTCCGCATGCTGGTAGAAAAATATCATGAGCCCGAAGGACTGAACGACCAGTTTGCTCGTTCGCGATTGCCGGGATCGCATCTGTTGCATCCACCATTTGTGTGGGATGAGGTTGTCTATCAGGCGGGAACGCTTCGGGCCGTGGGGAGGAAAGGGAATACGACGGTTCGCCACGAACTACGCACGGCTGGGGCGGCAAAGAGCATTCTGCTGAAGCCACACAAGGAGTCGCTGGCGGCGGACGGGGCGGATGTGGTGTTCATTGAAGCTGATGTTGTTGATTCCGCCGGAACGGTGGTTCCAACGGCACGAAACTGGATCTCGTTTTCCGCGAAAGGCCCCGGACGCTTGCTTGGAGGGGCCACTCATATCGACGCAATCAGCGGTGTGGCTGCCATCAACCTTCAGAGTACGGGGGAAACCGGCGAGGTCGTGGTTATGGGAACATCACCCGGGCTTGCGCCGGCCACCCTTCGTCTCACTACGACAAGGTGACGAAACGTGCATGGAGCCGCTTAGCGCCGCGGTTGCAAGGATTGCCTTCAAGCTGGTAGAGTTGAATTCTCGCGCCTGTAGCTCAGTTGGATAGAGCGGCAGACTTCGAATCTGTAGGTCGGGGGTTCGAGCCCCTCCAGGCGCGCCATCTATCCTTTTGATTTTAAGGTTGTTATCTCTTGGTTGGTGCCTGTTGGTGCTGTGGATGATTTTTCCGACTGACCACCGTCACTGACCACTTCTTGCCGATTGGCCATTTGAGTAAAGGCTTGTTGGATAGCGTCCGCTTGGGGATGGCAATAGCGCATAGTAATCTGAATACTGGAATGGCCAGCGACTCGGGCCAGAGTGTAAGCATCACAGCCTGACTCAGCAAGC
>JBJKQZ010000280.1:0-6105 GCA_046704865.1 Terriglobia bacterium | reverse complement strand
GCACACTGTTGCGCCCGCGTCACAGCCCGTGCCGAATGCCTGAAGCTTTTCATGAGCAATGCAGGTGCCGATCTCGATCCATGCCATGAACGCCCGTTGCCACGCTGAGTGTGGAGTGTAACCCCTGTTGCGGTTGCTGCCTGATCCCTGCGCAGTTTTTAACCCAAGAGAAACTGAACTACAAACAAGGCGGCGAAAACGTAGGTAAGGGTTGGACATTCGCGCCATCGTCCGGTCGCCACTTTTGCCACGGCATAAGCAATCAGGCCAAACGCGATGCCGTCCGCGATGCTGAAGGTGAGAGGTATTCCGACAAGAATCAGGAAGGCGGGAAGGTATTCGGTGGGATCGTCCCAGTTGAAATCTTTTATCACCGTGAGCATCATCGAGCCCACCACGATCAAGGCAGGCGCCAGCGTCGGGTAAAGGGTGGCAGACCCGTTGCCGGTCCTCACCTGCACGCCGCCGCCGATCACTGACGCCAGCGGGCTAAAAAACATGGCCCCCAGCAGCAGGCATCCGGTCACCATGTTGGCAAGGCCCGTGCGGGCACCGTCGGACACTCCGGCTGCCGACTCGATGTAGCAGGTAATGGTTGAAGTCCCGAGCCCGGCCCCAACCGTTGTCCCCACAGCGTCAGCAAACAGCGCCTGGCCAGCCCGTGGAAGTTTTCCTTGCTTCACCAGACCGGCCTGCTGGCCCACGCCTACCAGCGTTCCGATGGTGTCAAACAAGGCCAGATAGAACAGCACGAAGATAGCGGACATTAGCTTCGAAGGAGAAAGCGCAAAGAGTCCGCGCAGATCAAATTTCAGGAATGTGGGAGCCAGATGAATGCGGGTTGAGAAAATGCCATGGAAATGGATCAGCCCGAATGCGGCGGCGATGGCGGTTGTGGCCAGTATGCCCAGCAGGATGGCTCCTCTCACATCGAAGGCAAGCAGCACAATCAGCACCAGCAGACCGAGCACGCTGGCCAGTGTTGCCGGCTGGCTGAAGTCGCCCATCCGCACCAGAGTTCCCGGGGCGCCCACGACCAGACCGCCATATTCAAGACCGATCAGCGTGATGAAAAGTCCAATGCCGGCGGCGATGCCGCGTTTCAGAGAATCAGGAATGGAGTTCACGATTTTTGACCGGATTCCCGTCAGCGTGATGGCGATAAAGAACAAGCCCGCCAGCAGGACTGCACCCAATGCCTGCTGCCACGTGAGTCCGAAACCCAGCGGCGCCGCGGCACACAGCGTGTAAACAAAAAAGAAGTTCTCTCCCATGCCCGGCGCCAGCGCCACGGGATAGTTGGCGATCAGGCCCATCAGAAATGTGGAGAGTGCCGCGGCCAGGCAGGAAGCGTAGAGGACCGCCTGGAAATCGATTCCCGCCTGCGACAGAACCCCCGGCTGCACAAAGATGATGTAAGACATTGCCAGAAATGTGGTGATTCCTCCCACCACTTCTCTTTGCAGTGTGGTGCCGTTGGCTTCGAGCTGGAAGTAACTGGAAATCCAATCCTTCATGCAATTCCTGGATTCGGATGACATTGCCGGAAAGCAGGCAATGGGTTCTTAACATTTTTCCGGTGGAAAGCGCAAGAGCATCCTGGCGGGGACCCATCACGCCTGCAAAATTTTTAGCCGCCCGGCGCAACAAATTTGTGGGTGCGGGGTTTACAGCAGGGAAGAGCAGGCACGGAATCTCCGGAAGCTCATATTCAAAAGAACGATTTCAGACCGACGACAAGGAGAAAACACGATGAACCGACAAAGGATTGGGATGCTCGCATTGGCAGTCGTGCTGGGCGCATTTACTTTAAGCGGGCCCACCAACGCCCAGCCGCCAGCGCAGCAGGCAGTTTATGGGGCGCGCGTTGTGGAAGTTGGGCAACGAGGGATGGAGCCGCACCCGCAGATCCGGATGGCCTTGCGATCGCTTGAGGACGCCCAGCGACGGCTTGAGAACAGCGCGCATGACTTCCATGGTCATCGTGCCAAGGCGCTCGCTCTGACCAGTCGCGCAATTGAGCAGTTGCAGATGGCTCTGCGATACGACAGACGGTGATCTACGCAGGAAAAATGGCCGGGATTTACCCCAGAATCCTGCGAAGATCTCGCGCCTGGCCGGGATTCCTTTGCAGCATGATTCGCTTCAGGCGGGCAAACTCATCGCGGTCGATTTTCTGCACGGTGCCGCGGCCGCGATGAGGTGTGAATGCCAGGATGTGGTCCAGATCAGGGTTCCGTTTGAGCGGGTTCCTGAACCTTACGGCCCGCGCCGGCGCGCAGAAGTCGATCAGCGACCCCATGCCAACGTCACGGCCGTTGGAGGCCGCACGCGCTATGCCCCGCAGTTTTTTTCGGTCGGTTTCATAGCAGAGAAACAGATCCCCGCGCCTGACTTCCTCGCGCAGGTAGCGAAGGCTTGAGGCGCTCTTGATCCAGCCTTCGTCGCCCATGGGGTAATTCCCGCCGGCCCGTGAGCGGAAATACTGGTCGAATTCCCAGCCGCGCTTCGTATTGATCTTGAAAACCCAGACTTTCATCGGACCCCGCTGCTTCTAACCGCCAGAGTTACTGTGGTTTGCTCCACTCGATCACGGCCTTGATCTCATTGTCCGGATGCTTTTCCAGCACGTCCGCAAAGTTTGGGTAGGGGACGATGTGGGTGATCAGCTGCTCCATGGTTTTGCCCCATGTCTTGTAAGCCTTTCCCAGATCTGTCACGGCCAGTTCAAAATGCTTACGGCTTGCATTCACGCTCCCGATCATCACCTGGTTGCGCAGCACAAGCTGGCGCATCAGGGCGGCTCCATCCAGCTGCAACGGCCGGTCGCCGCCGGGGATCCCGGTCAGGACGTAAACCCCGTTGATGCCCAGCGCACCGAGCAGATCAAACTCCACGCGGGCGATTCCTGTGGCCTCAAAAATCATATCGATCTGGCCGTAAGCGTCGTCCAACGCTGAAGATTTTGTCTGGCGGCCGTCGACGTACTTTCCACCCAGTTGTTTCAGGATCTGGGGCCTCAAAGTATTTTCATCCACTACATCCAGTCCCAGCACGGTGGCGCCGCGCAGCCTGAGTGCCACTGCGGCCAGCAGACCGATCGGACCCAGCCCTGCCACCAGGACCTGCTTACCTTCCAGCCAATTTTCCGTGTCCGTGGTGCCCGGAATGCGGGCTACCTGGACGGCAAGCGCTTCGTCGATGGCTTTTTCGGCCACAGAAGTTGGCTCCGAAAGCACGCCCAGCGGCACCTGGTCTTTGGGAACTTTCACAAAATATTGCAGTTGGTCCACCACCAGCTCTGTTTCATATCCGTCGCGCTGTTTGATTCCGCGTTCCGTATACTTCCCAGTCGAGCACATATCGCTGCGGTCGTTCAGGCAGGCCGGGCACTCGCCGCAGCCGCGCCGCACGGTAAAACAGCCAAAATCACCGGGCTGGACGGGCTTTACCTGGCTGCCAACTTCCACCACTTGCCCGAACATTTCATGTCCAATAACCAGGTCCTTCTGTCCGGGAGGTGCGTCTGCCCGTCCACCCGATGCTTCTTCACGATCAGTTCCGCAGATCCCTACCCGCAGCACCCGCAGCTTGATTTCATTGGGAGCACTCAGGTTTGGCTCCGGACGGTCGATAATATTTACTTTTGTGGTTCCCGGGGTGATCGCGATGGCTTTCATAATGAGTTCGTCTCCCTTCGTTTTATTAAGAACTTATAGCTTATCAAGGCGAAGAGTAATTCGATGAAGTTTCTGCCGCATATGTTTCCGGAAGTCTGTTGCAATCTGTCAGGAGGGAGCATTTGTTTATAACGGAGATAATAGTTGGTCAACTAAAATTCTGCGAGAGGTATCTCCAGTCGAGAACCTGGCAATCGGACGGTGCACACTTTCGATTGAGAAGGCGAGAAGTCTAACTATAAATCGCAAAAGCACTTAAGGATCATTTGTGGCAGTCGTTCCGGGTATGGTCGAGAACATAAAAATGCAGGCATTCACCCGGTATTTTCCTAAACAGTTAACGTTGCCACGGCGTAACTGGAACCATGGTGCCATTGTTCACTTTTGATTCTTAAGCTTAAATATTTCCTGGATGAAACACGCAAACTCGCTTTATAGCATCGAGGACGAACTCTTCCCCCGACCGAAAAAGAGCAAATGGGCGGGGATGTGGAAATGGGCGATTGCAGTCGCTCTTGGCTGGACTTTTGTATTCCAGTCGACAAGACCGACCGTTCGGTTGAGCGCTGAGCCTCCCCCGTCTTTCTACGTCTATAACCACACCTGGAGCCCGGAACAACGGCAGGAGCAGAGACGCCTGGCACAGGCTTACTGGAGTGTTGCAGTTAACCGCATCCAGAAAGTCTACTCGCATAATAAGCCCCTTCCCCAGGATCCCCCGCCGCAGTTCAGGGTCGCCGTTGCGGCGGCGAACCTGGAAACGGACATGATTGATGCCCGGATTCATTACTGGTACCGGCTGAGGGAAGTCTGGACCCAGCGGGACGCCTGGGTGGAGACTTCCGGGTGGAACACAGGTTGGGTCGATAATACGCTGAACTCTCTGCCACAATACGTTCCCCAACCGGTCGCGAACACGTTCCAGAGTCTTGTTTCGTTCTTTGATGAAATTGGGCAGAAGATATCGGTGCCCTGACTCAGTCCTGCTTTTGGCCTGCCGTTTCAGCCGGTTTCAGTTCTTTAGTGTGTGTGAGGGGCCCCAATTTGAGGTCCCGGTTGGCCTTTTTCCCTCCAGCAAGTCTCCAGATCTTGATTTTTAAGCTAATCAAGGCATATTCCTGGGGCCCCCACTCAAGAATTTTCCCCAGGCCCGGGAACTTCATGAAAAGTCGATAGGCTCCCGGATCGCTGCTAAACTATTAAGGAAACCTTGAAGGGAGTTTAAACATCAGAACAAGAAGGGTAATCCAGGAGAGGATATTGACCATGAGAAGATTTCGTTTTCTCCCCTTGGGACTGATGGCGACCCTTTTGTGCGGTGTCGTGCCTGTGTTGGCGGCGGATAGCCCGGCCGTAAGGCCCTGCTCGGATGCAAAAAACAAGATGGATGATGTTTATTGCATCGGGGAGCGGCACGTTGCGCATCACAGCATTATTTCCGAGCAAAAAGAGATTGCAATCGGCAAGAAATATTCCGAGCAGATCGACCGTTCTTCCAAGCTGGTCAAGGACCCTGTCATCTCGGAATACGTCAACCGTGTTGAGCAGAACATTGCTCAGAATTCCGACGCCAAGATCCCCATAACGGTCAGGGTCATCGACTCTCCGGAAATTAACGCGTTCACCCTGCCTGGCGGATTCATTTACGTCAATACGGGCCTGCTGCATGCAGCCAGCAGTGAAGCTCAGCTTGCCGGCGTGCTTGCTCATGAGACGGCTCACGTTGCCTGCCGCCACTGGGCGTCCGATGCCACCAAGCAGACTCTGCTTCAGTACGCCATGATCCCGCTCATCTTTACCCCGATGTCTTATCCGGTATACATCGGCCTTTCGGAGGGCCTCAACCTGGGTATTCCGATCGCCTTCCTCAAATTCAGCCGGAATGACGAGCAGCAGGCTGATTTCCTCGGTCTCCAGTACATGTGGAAGGCCGGGTAAGATCCCAACGCCTATCTTGCCATGTTCTCCAAGATCATTCGCGAGTCCCGCAGCATGCCCGGTAGCGTTCCCAGTATTTTTATGGACCATCCGCCTACCAAGGACCGCATCATCAATGCCGAGGAAGAGATCAAGACGATCCTTCCAAAGCGGCCGGAGTATCTGGTCTCGAATTCTGAGTTTCAGGACGTGCACGACCGGTTGAACGCGCTTCTTGGCAGGATGAAGAAGGTTGAATCCGCAAGCAACAAGCCGACTCTGCTGAAGCGCGAGCCGAGTTCCGGGCAGCCGACCGACACGAATGGCGGGCAGAGCACGGAAAATGATAAGCCGCCAGTGCTGAAGCGGCGCGATTAGCTTTGATTTGCTGGCGTGGGTGATCGTGAGCCCGCGCCCAACGGTTCTAAATACTCCACCAACGGACACACTAATCCCATCACGCCGGTTTGACGACAAGGGATAATTCTAGTTTTGCTCGTGAATGGTG
>JBJKQZ010000279.1:0-3253 GCA_046704865.1 Terriglobia bacterium | reverse complement strand
CTCCAGTAATTCCGGCTCCTGATTAGCCCGCAGAATTGCCATCCTTGTTTAGGAGCCGCTCTCGTCTTGCCAGCTCCTGGATTCCCGACAAGGCTCGTCGGGAGGCTGAAGAATCCCTCTATTTATTCAGAGTTCAAAGAAGGAAGAGTGGATTCCGGTTTCTGCCCAAAGCAGGATGTGCAAAGGGCCGGAATCGGCGTGCTGTGATTGTTGCAAAATGCTGCAAGGGCGCATGAGTCTGCGCCCCTGCAAGGCAATTGGGTTTTCCGTTCTTATTGCGCGGTGAACGTGGCGGGAGCAGTCAGTTGGTAATTGATTCAACTAACCGCCGGCAGATCAATCTATTTCTTGCATCTTGCGAATGCCGCCCCAGTACCGCCAGCAGCGCCAACCAGGCCGCCAATGGCAGCTCCCTTGCCGCCGCCGGCAATCGCGCCGATAAGGGCTCCCACGCCAGCCCCGCCGCCAGCCATTTCAATATTGCGAGTCTTGTGCGACTTGCCGGAGACGCTCCAGGTCTGCGTGGAAACGGAGGTCTGCTGGCCGCCAGTGGGAGTGATGGAAGTAAGCATCAGAGAGATTTCCGCGGGCCGTTTAAGACGGCCTGAGCTGACCACATTGGTTACGCGGCCGCCTATCAGGCTTCCTCTCGGTGCGGCAATAACGCCGTTGACTTCCAGAGGCTCGGAGAGAGTGCCGTCAAACCGGCTGCCTGGCGCCGTCGAGCCTGTGTTGAGCTCTGAAGAGAGCCGGATATGTATTGAAGTGCCGGCGGGAACCGTGATGGTTTGCGGTGCGGCGGGAGCAGACTGTGCCGCTTCTTGCGAACGCCGAGCGTGACGCCGATTGGTCACCGAAGTACTCATTGTCTGCTGCCCAGTCACTGCCCCCGTGTCCGCCGCCTGAGGGCTGTTCGACTGGTCTGCTGATTGGCAGCCGACCATAACAGCCAGAGTGAACGCAATGACGAGTGCCTGAACTGCTCTTTTACTGTTCAACTGAAACCTCCACAACAGGCCAATGCCTGTTTTTATTGTCATTCAGGCGTCCCCTCCCCCGTGAAGTCAATCGCCCGTAAATCCCTAAATACTTCGCAGAAGGGTAAACAAAAACCCGGAAAAAAGCAAGCGTCTGGGGTGCTGCGTACTGTCCTAAAGGGCCGGATTGCGCAGCACCACCTGCTCAAAAGTGTCCATTTTTCAATGGCCTGGAAGCCGACGACGACACGCCGGAATCACTCCGGACGGCCGGATAATCCCCCGCCTCGCAGACCCAATTTTTGGGTGTACCGTCGGCGCGTCCAAACCCGTCGACGGAAACCGTCCCTGCGTGATAGGCTTAATAAGTTACGAATTCCGCTTCGAATCCGGACAAGCGGTTTCATGACATATCAGACTTCGGGCTCTGTGCAACGGATGTTCGTGAACCCCGCCAGGTCCGGAAGGAAGCAACGGTAGCGAGCCGCTTCGTGTGCCGCAGATCAACCCGAAGTCTGATCAATTTTCAGGACCAGGGAAACGGGTTTTGGTCGCAGATACCGCGTTGCTTCCCCAAGTCCAAATCCCTGCACACTGACCCCTGCGCTTATGTCTTATCAGGTTATAGCCCGCAAATACCGGCCCCAGTTTTTTGATGATGTCGCGGGGCAGCATCTGATCACTGATACGCTCAAAAATGCAGTGGTCAAAGACCGCGTTGCGCACGGATACATCTTTTCCGGCGCGCGGGGCGTGGGCAAAACCACTACAGCGCGGATCCTTGCGAAGTCGCTGAATTGCATCACGGGGCCCCCTGTCACACCGTGCGGCGAGTGCCCTTCCTGCCAGGAAATTGCGCGGGGGAATTCGGTGGATGTCTTTGAAATTGACGCCGCCTCCAACCGCGGAATCGATGACATCCGCGAACTGCGGGAAACCGTCCGCTACCTTCCGGCGCGCGATCTTTACAAAGTCTTTATCATTGATGAAGCGCACATGCTGACCACCGAGGCCTTCAATGCGCTGCTGAAAACGCTGGAAGAGCCGCCACCGCGATCGCTGTTCGTTCTTTGCACGACGGAAGCACACAAACTACCCACCACCATCCAGTCGCGCTGCCAGCATTTTTCATTCCGGCTGCTGGATTATTCTGAAATCCTCAGCCGCCTGGAATGGGTGATCAAGCAGGAGAAAATTGATGCGGATGAAGGCGCCTTGAGCGCCGTGGCCGAAGCGGCCGAAGGCAGCCTGCGTGACGCGCTCTCGCTGCTGGACCAGGCGATTGCATCCAGCGCCGACCGCCTGGAAGAAGCGCATGTTCGGCAGCTGCTGGGCGTGGTTCCAAGCCAGGTCCTGACTGAACTGGTGGAAGCCATCGGAGCAGGCGACTCCGGGAAAGTTCTCCAGACGATTGAGCAGGTGGCTAAAGAAGGCTATGAGCTGAATCATTTTTGCGGGGAGTTCACGCGCTACATCCGCAATTTGGCAGTCGCCAAAAGCTGCGGCGCAGAAAGCCCGCTGCTTCAACTACCTTCCACTGAACGGGCCGTGCTGGGCAAGCTGCGCGAGCAGTTCAGCGAAGAGGATATTGCGCGGTTCTTCCAGATCCTGGTGCGCACCGAAAACGACATGCGCTACGCCCTGAATCCCCGCTTCCAACTGGAACTTGGGCTGATCAAGATGGTGCACGCCGCCCGGCTGGCATCTCTTGAAAACCTGCTTTCTGAATTGGGCGGATCACGTCCGGCGCCATCCGGCAGGCCCGGAACGGGAACTTCCGGCAGCGCGTCATCCTCGGCGCCTGTGGCCGAAAAAAAGCCTCAATACGTTCCGAGATCAGCTTCTCCAGCGCCCGCGCCGATCCGCCAGCGTGAAGCGCCAGAGAAATCCGAGCGAGTACCTCCACCACCGGTCAGCGCTCCGGCAAAAACTGCCGCTGCGCCGCCCGCGCAATCCCCGGCAGAGCTTGCACCATCGCCACGGTCGGTTCCGCCGCAGGTGGGCGGCGATCCCCGCCTGGACAAAATCAAGAGTCTGGCATTCGGGCAGTCAAAACTGCTGAGCAGTTGTCTTGAACCCGTCTCAGGATGGCGGTTTGAGGACGGCGAGGTGCGCTTTATTTTCCCGAAAAGTGACTCCTGGGCGGTGGACTTCCTGAGCGCGCGCGAACAGCAGGAGAAGCTCCAGATGCTGTGCGCGGAGGTGCTGGGACAGCCCGTCAAGATTTGTGTTACACTCGATAACGAGGAAAGGCAGGGGCTCAAAAACCGCCGCAG
>JBJKQZ010000278.1:0-3866 GCA_046704865.1 Terriglobia bacterium | reverse complement strand
CGATGAATCTGATGTACTTTCGCATGTTCACTCCGTAAGAGATTCACTGGCAATTCAAGGCCGTGCTGCTCCTCCAAACTCAGGAGAGACTGCCTTCGCCTGCCTTACCAGTGAAGTTGTGTGATCGAATTCAAAATGAGCGGGGCGTGTCGACAGAGTTCATTGCCACGATATGACTGGCAGGGAGCTTATTACAAAGCGTCTCAACACCTTGACGTAACTCTTGATCCAGAAATTCAAGATGTCGTCATCCCTGACTGTCAACCAATATGACGATACAAGAGCCGTCCGACGAGTGTAATCATTGAAATCGGGGCATGCGCGACAAACCAGGCCAGGGGTCCGTAAAAAACCGGAAAATGTTGTGGCTGTTCAAACGCTTTAGAATACCGCCAGTAGTTGAGCGAATATCGCTTTCCCCCAAGGCGGTCTTTAAAAGTCAGCAGCCCTGGGTTGTCCCAGTCGGTCCGTCCCAGGTCTAACTCCCGCAGCCCAAGGGCCTTCGCGTCCCTCATAGCTCTCCACAAAAGCCATTGTGTTCCACCCAGGTGTTGAAACCGCGGGTCGGAAGCTCCATACTTGACAACCAGCGCATCTCGGAATCTGAGTGTCACAATACCCGCGACGGGCCTTTCGCCTGCCATCGCCAATCTTACCTGCATCGCGGGCCCCAGGCTGACTGCCAGGTTACGGAACCAGAAGAACGGCTGTGGAGGTACGTGGTGCTTTCTGCGAGTCATGATAAGGAGGTCATAAAACATCCTCAATACGTCAGTGGAAAGCCCCTCGCGATAGCAAAGCCTTTCCTTCTCTGCCCGCCGGATCTTTTGCCTCGTGCATTTGGCATGTAAAGCAGAGAACAGATTCCCTTCTGATGGGGCAAGATCCACCGTGTGGAGGCAGTATGCCTGGCCTGGACTCATGAGATGTTGCAGGCCTGGATAGGTTGTCCGGGGACGAAACTCAACATACTTCAAGCGCTTGATTGATCGCGCCTCGCACAATTCCTTGAGCAGTTCCCCCTCGGAGCTTTCGTTTTCAAGCAAAGGATCGCAGTGGTCGGAAAACGGAAGAGAAACCAATCTCTTGCCTGTAAGCCAGCTCGACAGGCGGCAAAAGACGAAGCCGTTGGTCAATTCTCCCTGCGGGGGCGAGGTCGTGTAAACGACCGGTTCGTAACCGTATGTCCGGCGAAGTGCCTCAAGCCACCCCGAGGTATGAAAAATAGAGGCTTTAGGGTGCCTTTCTATAAAGACGTTCCACCGCGGGTCACAGAGCGGATCTATTTGGTAGATCATCTTTGCACTATTTAGTGATTACAGTTCTATAGAACTGAAAATCCGAAAGAGAATGCTCAAACGTGGGATCAAGTAAGGAGTGCCCTGTGACTTGTGAAAGGGGATGCCGGTGCGTCCGTCCCTGACAACCGGCAACCCACACGCAAACCTGGCTTTCAACTCTGCAAATTTCTTAGGCCCCAGTTGTCCCCGAAGACCACACTTTGAAGAGTGTTGTTTTCGGGGACGAATCAGCCTTGCAAACCCGAGGCGGAGCCGATGCTAATGAGCAACGGCCCCCATACCAATTGGCGCAGCAGGCGCAGGAGAACTGGTATAGCAACTGTCGGCATTGAAATTCAAGACACCGTTGCTGTCTTTAGATGTGTTTGTGTAACAGAGCTGCGCCGGGTTCGCGTAGGAATGGCCTCCCGGTCCGGGCCCACCTGTTACGTCGGGTCCAATAGCCGGCCAGGGTGGATTTCCCCACGGCGTTCCCCACCAGCTCGGCTTGCCGGAAAGGAAGAAAGAGGCTGGCAAGGCCTGGGTTGACGGGACAGCATTGGCATACTGGGAAAGGCCGCTCGGCACTTCAGACGTGTCCCATTTTACAGAACCCGTCACGACATCATAATTGCCCCAGCGCAACAAGGTTGTGGCCACATTCGGATCGTTCGGGAAAGAACCTGTGGCACCGTCCAGCGCAGAATAGCCCAAAACATAAATTGACCGGTCAGGATTGGAACCATTGGGCGCCACATCTTCATATTGTGTGTGGTATCCGGCATGCCCAAGCACGTTGCCGATAACATTAAAATACCGGCTATAGGACGCCAGGTTGATGGGAATTGTCTGCCCTGTTTTCCCAGATTCCCAACCGGCGTACTCATTTCTGAAAACAGTGATGAAATTGTGGGTTCCGTGGATTGGATCTGCGATGAAACCGTTGCTCTCGTTCCCTTCAAACAACGCCATGTCCGTTCCGGCGCCGTGAAGCTGGTTGGCATAGGCCATCCAGCTGGTTCCGGCATAATAATCGTCTGTCGAAAAATTATAAGCAATGACGTTGCCGGAAACAGACCCGTTCGGAAGAACCGGCGCCGCAACATGCTGGAAAATATTGTTTTCAATCAGGTCGTCGGACGTCATATACATCTCGACCCCATAACTCTGCGAGGCAGCGTTTTGGGTTCCGTAAAAGTAACTGTCACGCACCGTCGAATGAATGGTTTCCAGCAGCCAGACATGGTTGCGATTGGAATTCAGCGACCGCACATTCTTCACCCAGCAGTTGATTGCACCATAGATGGAGATGCCGCTCGACGCAGAACTGCCTGAATGATCTAAAGACACATCCTCAATCCCGTCATTCGATATGACGGAACTGGCCCACCATGCTCCGGGACTCTGTGAAGCGTTCCAGTTGGACATATAAAGTCCGGGAGTGATGGTGACGGTGTTTCCGCTGATAGCCTGGACCTGCACAAGCTGTTCCTGCGCGCGACCGCTTCGTCCGCTGCCCGATGGCCCTTCCATAGAGCACACGCCCGTTGTTGCGCACACAAAAGCCGTACCAGGGTCCGACGCGTTGTCCTGTTGATCAAGAATCAGAATGCTGGTCCCGACATGCAGGTTATTGACGTTGCTCAGCGTAATCTGAGTCGTTCCCTTTGCATATCCCGCTGTCCAAGTTGCGGTATTATCCGGGCTATTCTGATAGTTATTTGCGCCTTCAATGCAGACGTCGGCGTTCAAACCATTGCAGCCGGCGCCGGAAGAAAAACTAATGAAGGTCTTGTCAGACCCGGCGCCACGGACGGTCACATTGCTGTGGCCGGCGAAATCAATTCCTGAAGAGAGGTTGTATGTCCCGGCATTCAGGTAAACAACCTGGCCGCTTGGACATGATGCGATGGCGCTGTTGATTTGCGATGCGCTAGCGCCTGGATTCAGAGTCGCACATACGGTGCTGCGGGTCGGAATGCCACCGACAACGCCCACCTGGCTCCAATCAATCATTCGGCTTGCATTGATGATCCCGCTTGCGCTCTGGGCATGCGAAAAGACAGGAAACCCAAGCATAACGACAAACAAAAGTAGTGACAGTTTACGGTTCATTTTCCCTCTGCCTTCTAAGCTCTTTATTGCCACGGCATCTGCGCGGTAGGTATCGGCGCAGATATTCCCATAGCAACGACAGTATACGAATACACCCAAACATCTATCTACTGGACAGGGGAACAGAAAAAGGTCAGGACTATCAGACTGTTCATCCAGGGCAACCCAAGCGGCCTGCACGCCAGATTTCGCTATCTCATTGCAAATATGGTGGGTTAGCACGATATTGCGCAATGCGTCTTCCAGAACCGTAATCTGACGTTGTTGGTTACGCTCTGCCGTCAGGAAAACCAGGTCTGAACCGACGCAACTGAACAAGAATTCAAGTGTTCGTCCGGTCTTTGTCACCAGAAAGACCTCCGCCAGCCTCATCCGAGTTTCGGATTTAACAGTGGCGGGAGAAATTTGTTTCTGCAGAACCATTTGTTCAGCAACTCGAAGCGAAGTGATTTCGTGGTTTATTCCGAATGA
>JBJKQZ010000277.1:0-3577 GCA_046704865.1 Terriglobia bacterium | reverse complement strand
GGTCAAGACGGCCCTTGCAGGAGGTGATCCCAACTGGGGCCGGATTGTCTGTGCCGCAGGTTACTCCGGCGCCGCCATTGACCCAGCGAAAGTGGATATTCGCATCAATGGACTTTACCTCTGCCGCCGCGGCATCCACGCAGGTTTTGACGAAGAAGTTGCGAAAAAGGAACTCGACAAATGCGAACTCGTAATTCGCATTGATCTCCATCAGGGCAAGGCCGATGCATGGGTGTGGACCTGAGACTTTACCCACGAATATATTCGGATCAATGATTCAAGGTCCTAAGACCCTACCCAACTGCAACTACCCTTTGAAGCGCACAGTCTAGACAGGTACCGGGCGACTTTCAACATTCGTTTCGGAGGGAGGGCTTGACTCATGGCCGAAAAAAATTCGTCGCGCAGGAACTTCCTGAAGACAACGGCAATGGCTGCCGCAGCGGGCCTCGGCGGACGTACAGCGGAAGCCAGCGCGCATCCGGCCGTGGCACCGCATGAATGCGGCTCCATCTGGGAACGTCCTCCCAAACAACACGGCAACAATCTGAACCTGATCGTGATTGTCAGCGACACCTTCCGGCACGATAACCTGGCCTGCTATGGCGACAAGTGGCTTGAAAACCTTGAGACACCCAACCTGGACCGCTTTTCGAAGGAGTGCGTTGTATTTGAGGATGCTTACCCGGAAGGGATGCCCACCATTGTTATCCGGCGCACTCTTTATACCGGCCGGCGGGTGATTCCATGCTACTACTTCCGCCAGCATGAACCGGTGCAACTGCCGGGGTGGCACCATCTCTACAATGAAGACCAGACTCTGAGCGAAACGCTTCTTGAGGCGGATTACATCACCACTCTAATCAGTGACCTGCCGCACCAGATGCGGCCCGGAAGGAATTTCCATCGCGGGTTTCACACCTTCCAGTGGATTCGTGGCCAGGAGTTCGATTATTACGGCACCGCTCCCCACCAGTTGCCCGACGTCAGTGATATGGTTTCCGCGGAATATCTCGAACGCTTTCCCGGCGTGGAAGGTTTCCTTGCGCAGTACAAGGCCAACCGTAATTTGTGGAAGCAGGAGGGCGAATCGCACTCGCAGATTGTCGCGGACCGTGCCATCCAATGGCTGAGAGGGAATTTTGATCAGCGGCCGTTCTATCTTCACGTCGAGATGTTCGATTCTCATGAACCATGGGACCCGCCGCAGCGGTTCCTGGAGAAATATTGGAAAGGCTCCTACACGCCGAGTTTTGTTGAGCCGCCCTACGCCACCGTTGAATTGTCGGACGAAATCAAGAACCGTTTCCGCGCCAACTACGCTGGAGAAGTCAGTTGCGTGGATTACTGGATCGGCCAGCTCCTCGAAACCATCCGGCAGTACGGGTTGCTGGAGAATTCTATTGTCGTCTTCATGTCCGACCACGGCGCCATGGTGGGTGAACACGGACAGTTCCTGAAAGGGCCGGACAAGCTGCGCGGCCAGGTAACTCACATTCCCTTGATAATCAGAATGCCGGACCGGCAATTTGCCGGCAAAAAAGTCCCTGGGTTTGTGCAGGTCCACGATTACATGCCCACTTTCCTGCACCTGCTGGGATTGAAGCCGCCCGCCCGCGTGACTGGTACCAATTTCTGGCCGCTTGTTACAGGAGAAACACACAGCATCAAGGATTCTGTGATTCACACATACGGTTGGGTGGGGTGCGCGCGTGATCATGAATGGAGTTACACCGAGATCTGGAAACCGGAAGCCCGGCAGGACAAGTTTGCGGTGACGCCGGGAGCCACGCCCGCGATCTATAAGCCGCAGCTTTACAACCTTGAAAAAGACCCCCAGGAACTGACCGACGTGGCCGACCGTTACCCTGATGTCTGCCGGCGGATGTCAGCCAAAATGAAGGAATACATCGCTTCCGGCGAAGGACTGACCTACGGCAGCTTTAACCAGAAACCCAGCCTGAACACCGGCGAGGTGTATGTGCAGCAATCGCGGTGACCATGCAGGATGGGATTGCATGAACATCAACCTAAAGCCGCGACCCTTGCATTAAAAGAGGCGGGCGCCCCACCTAATGGTGACTGTCAATTCTGCTATAATGCAGGCTTAGTTCGATCACCCCTGATGCAGCCTGCAGCGGACATCGTTTTTCCGTGCAAGTCCGCGAGGCGGGGAACCTCAATCCATGACAGGAATCATCGGTTACATCGGTAACAAGCGCGTAGTTCCAGTGCTGCTGGAAGGGCTTCAGCGCCTTCAGTACCGCGGATATGACTCCGCTGGCCTTGCCGTGATGAAGGACGGCAATCTCACCATTCGCCGCGCCACGGGGAAGCTGCGCAACCTGGAAGATGTGATCCGGTTGAATCCTCTCGACGGCACCTGTGGCATCGGCGAGACCCGCTGGGCGACACACGGAGCGCCAACTGTAGAAAATGCCCACCCTCATCGCGACTGCCACGGCAAAGTTGTGGTTGTCCACAACGGCATCATGGAAAACTACTTGGAGTTGAAACAGGAGCTGGTGGAAGAGGGGCATGTCTTTACCACAGAGACCGACACAGAGGTGATTGCACACCTGGTTGAGAAATATCTCGACAGGCCGGCTCCAACCTCAGCGCCGGTCACGCTGGATGATGCCGTGCGCTCGGCCGTTCAGCGCCTCGGAGGATCATTTGCCCTGGCCATTATGTCTACGAAAGATGTGAACAAGATTGTGGCCGTACGCCAGGGGCCGCCTGCCGTGATCGGCCTGGGCAAGAACGAGTATCTGGTGGCCAGCGACGTTCCGGCCATCCTCTATCACACGCGCGATCTCTTCTTTCTTGCCGACGGCGACATCGCCGTGCTCACGCCCAACGGGGTTAAGTTGATGGACTTTCAGGGCGAGCCTGTTACTCGGCGCGTACACCACATCAGCTGGGACCCTATTCTTGCGGAAAAAGGCGGCTTTAAGCATTACACACTGAAAGAGATTTATGAACAGCCGCGCGCCGTTCGCGACACAGCCTTGGGACGGGTTTCTCCGGAGACAGGACAGATCTTCCTGGACGAAATGGAAATCACGGAAGATGAATTCCGAATGTTTCGGGAAATCAAGATCGTTGCTGCGGGCACATCACGTCACGCCGGCCTGGCGGGAAAGATCATGGTTGAACGCCTGGCACGCGTCCCGACGGAAGTGGATTATGCCTCGGAGTTCCGCTACCGTGATCCGCTGGTGGATTCCCGCACTCTCACCGTTCTGATAACGCAATCTGGAGAAACGGCTGACACTATTGCCGGGCAGCGCGAGGCCCAGGCCAAAGGCTCCAAGACGCTGGCCATCTGCAACGTGCTGGGCAGCATGGTGCCTCGGGAAGCAAATGGAACCATCTATACGCACGCGGGTCCGGAAATCGGAGTGGGATCCACCAAAACCTTTACCTCGCAACTGACCGGTCTCTATTTGTTTGCAGTCTACCTGGGCCAGCTTCGCGGCCTGATTCCTCCGGCTGAGTCCAAGGAGCTACTGAGCGCGTTGACCATGCTGCCGCGGCAGCTTGAGTCGGTCCTGCAAAAAGATGAAGAGTATGA
>JBJKQZ010000276.1:0-4042 GCA_046704865.1 Terriglobia bacterium | reverse complement strand
CTATAACGCTCCGCCCGGAACGTGGCAGCGCATGGCCGTCTATTTTTACCTGAGCCCGGAGGGCGGACGCTCCACCCAGCAGGACATCTTGGCCTATACGCACGGCGATGTTTTCAAACCCTTGCCGGGCTTCAAAGTCCTGATCAGCCATTTTCACTTCCATCTGATCGACATGCTCAACGACCAGGGGACCATCGATTACCGCCCGCCCTTCATTCAGGTATTTCGCGCTCTGGGCGTAAACATCGTCATCCTCGCCGACTTCCACGGTGACGCCCATCCCAGCGATCCCGGCCCTCTGCGTTTCAAGGACCAGAAGGTTTATTTTGAAAGCTGTGAACGGATGAGCGACCGCAACTTTCTGTTGATTCCGGGCGAAGAGCCGAATGCCTGGCTGGGCGGCCATTACATGATGCTGCTTTCGCACCCCGTTTACTGGTCGCATGCCAAGGGAAGGCTGGCGGGCCAATCGTTTGAGCAGACTGAGGCGCCTTATGGAAAGGTCTATCACACCGCCTCCGCTTCAGACATCATGCAATTGCTGAAGGACGAAGACGGGCTGGTGTGGCAGGCGCATCCGCGCACCAAGGGTTCGGGTGGTTATCCTGATGCCATCCACACCAAAGACTATTTTCTCAGCCCCCGTTTTATCGGCGCTTCCTTTGAGTCGCTGCCCGTGGATCTTTCCGAAAAGCGGCTTTGTCCTGAACGCTGCCTCGGAACTATGGACGATATGAGCAACTGGGCACCCAGGCCGAAGTTCATGATCGCCGAAGGTGATACGTACCAGAAATATCCAAGTGATGAAACCTATCCGCAACTTGCGGTCAATTACGTCAGGCTCCAACGTGTGCCGCGGTTCGACCAGGGCTGGACGCCGGTTGTGAATGCCTTGCAAAACGGCGATTATTTTGTGACCACGGGCGAAGTGTTGTTCCACAACTGGGGAATCGAAGGATCGGGCGCGCACAGCGACAACACGGCGGATGTGGAATGGACATTCCCGCTGGTTTTTGCAGAACTTGTCTGGAGTGACGGCAGCACAGTGCACCGGAAGATCATTCCGGCCACGGAAATGCAGCCCTTTGGCCGGCACGTGTTCCGCGTGCCGTTTGATGCCACGGGCAAGAAGTGGGTGCGCTTTGCCGTGTGGGATTCCGCGGGCGACGGAGGATTTACGCAACCCGTCGCGCCGAAATAATCCGGATTCAGCTCGTCAAAAAGCACAGGACCCAATATTCCAGCCGACGTAGGTGCGCGAAAGCTCCGCACTCAAGCACAGCCCTCAACATGCCGATGAACTATCCTGTCGGCATTCCGTCCCGTCCGCTCTTCGCGGTGTGGCATCAGAGCGGGCAGGCGCGGATGCCAGACCCTTGCAACCAATCTGTCGGAATTTACTGTGACCGTTGACGAACTGTTGCGCACGGCGTGTGAAAGCAAGGCTTCCGACCTCCACCTGAAGGTCGGCAACTATCCTTACATCCGCGTGGATGGTGACTTGCGCGCTCTGACGGAGTATTCTCGGATCTCGAGCGAAGACATGTTGAACATGGCGTTCAGCATGATGACCAACCGCCAGAAACAGAAATTCAAGGAAAATACCGAACTCGATATGGCCTACGGCGTGGCGGGACTGGGGCGCTTCCGCGTGAACCTTTTCCAGCAGCGGGGCAACGTGGGCATGGTGCTGCGCGTTATACCCACGAAAATCCGCACGATTGAGGAACTTTCACTGCCCCGCGTGCTGGATAAAATCTGCCAGGAAACGCGCGGTCTGATTCTGGTAACGGGCACCACCGGCAGCGGCAAGACAACCACTCTGGCCGCCATGGTGGACCGCATCAACTCAACGCGCACCGACCACATTATCACCATCGAGGACCCCATCGAATTTCTCCATCGTGACAAGAAAGGCTTTGTCAACCAGCGCGAGGTGGAGGTTGATACCTCCGGTTTTGGAGTTGCGCTCCGTGCCGCGTTGCGCCAGGACCCGGACGTGATCCTGGTGGGTGAAATGCGCGACCTGGAAACCATCCACACCGCGCTGCTGGCGGCAGAAACCGGCCACCTGGTGCTTTCCACATTGCACACATTGGACGCCACGGAAACCATCCAGCGCGTCATCACCGTTTTTCCGCCTCCTGAACAGAAACAGATCCGGCTGCTGCTGGCCGCCACTTTGAAGGCCATCGTATCCCAGCGGCTGGTCCGCAAATCCGACGGCATCGGGCGCGTGCCCGCGGCCGAAATCATGATTACCACCGAATATATTCGTGACTGCATTATCAATCCTGAAAAAACCCGCCTGATTCGCGAAGCCATTGCTTCCGGCGTCTCACAATACGGCATGCAGACCTTTGACCAGTCGATCTACGACCTGTACACTAAGGGACTGATTACGCTGGAAGAAGCGCTGCTCTACGCATCCAACGCCGACGAATTCAAGTTGCGCATCCAGGGAATTCGTTCCACATCGGACGCGGCGCGAGACGAAATGGAAAGAGCGAGCCAGGTGGACCGCTTTGCGAGGTAAGTCCTCACCCCCCAAAACGCCCTTTGAAACCGCAGTGGCCATGCTCTCCCGAAGGCCGTATTCCGTGGCAGAGCTGCGGCGCGCGCTCGAAAAGAAATTTCCAGGCTCTACCGATATTCCGAATGCGCTGACACGCCTGCGCCAACTTGGATATCTGAATGACGCGAAGTTTGCCGAGGCATACGCCTCATCTCTTGCCAGGGTGCGCAGCTACGGGCGGTTCCGCGTCCGCCGCGAACTGAAAAGCAAGCTTGTGGATTACCGCGTGATTGACCGCGCGGTGGAAAACGCTTTTACCTCAGTGGACGAACGCGAATTGCTGGAACGCGCCGTCGATAAGAAAATCCGCAACCTCCGCAAACCCCTCACCCGCTCCAGACTTGCCTCTCTCTGCCAAAGCCTCATCCGCCGCGGCTTCCGCGCTGATGATATTATGAAAGTGATACGCTCGCGGCCCGAACTCACGCCGGTGGCGGAAAACATCATCGTTGAAGAAGAAGCCGAAAAATTCTAAATAATGGTTATGACTTCAAACGAAATTAGAAGCCGTTTTTTGAAATTCTTTGAGACCCGCAGGCACAGGATTGTGCGGTCGTCATCGCTGGTACCAGCCAACGATCCCACACTGCTGTTCTCAAACGCCGGGATGAACCAGTTCAAGGACGTTTTCCTGGGGCGCGAGAAGCGCGATTACACGCGGGCCTGCAGCTCGCAAAAATGCGTCCGCGCGGGCGGCAAGCACAATGATTTGGAGCAGGTGGGGCGCACGCGGCGGCACCAGACTTTCTTTGAGATGTTGGGAAATTTCAGCTTTGGCGACTACTTCAAGGCCGAGGCAATTCCCTGGGCGTGGGAACTGGTGATAAAAGAGTTTGGAATTCCAAAGGACAGGCTTTACGCCACCGTTTTCGAAGGCCTGGGCGAGCCAGGTGCGAAAGTTCCGCGCGACTCCGAAGCGTACGACCTGTGGCTTTCCGTGGGAGTTCCGAAAGACCGCATCTATGAACTCGGAATGCATGACAACTTCTGGCAGATGGGCGACACGGGTCCGTGCGGCCCCTGCTCTGAAATTCACTTTGACATGGGCCCGGAGGCAAGCGATCTGGGCCACACCAATTGCAGTTTTCCATGCGATTGCGGCCGCTATGTGGAAATCTGGAACCTTGTGTTTATGCAGTTCAACCGGGACGAACAAGGGTCGATGACGCCCCTTCCCCGCCCCTCCATCGATACAGGCGCCGGACTTGAGCGCATGGCCTCCGTGCTGCAGGGCAAACATTCAAATTTTGACACTGATCTTTTCCGACCGCTGATCGAGGAAGCTGCGGCGCTCGCAAACGTAGAGTACGGGGCGAACAATGACAGCGACGTTTCCCTGCGAATCATTGCCGATCACGCGCGTGCATCCACGTTTTTGATTTCTGACGGCGTGCTGCCTTCCAACGAAGGACGCGGCTATGTGCTGCGCCTGATCATGCGACGGGCGCTCTACCACGGCCAGACCCT
>JBJKQZ010000275.1:0-4672 GCA_046704865.1 Terriglobia bacterium | reverse complement strand
AAACACGCTTTCGGGAATTACTGACGGCAACGTTATCGCAGACCTGCTGCTGGGATATCCAGAGAGCAACAGCAGCGGCGTGGACTGGAATTCCACGCTGTATGAAACCATTCCGTATTACGCCATTTACGGCCAGGATAACTGGAGAGTGAACCATCGGCTGACGCTGAACATTGGCTTGAGGTACAGCGTGGAAGGCGGAGTGGTCGACCGCTTTAACGGACTGAACCGCGGAATGTGCCTGACCTGCACCAATCCGATTGCCAATAACACCACCTTTCAGGGCAACGTGGCAAATGCGTCCAACATGTCCGCCTGGCAATCCGCATACAACGCGCTGGGAGTGAACGTGCCGAACCTTTCCAAAGTGCAGGGAGGGATCCTGTTCACGGGCGCCAACGGCCAGCCCAGGAATGCGTACAACATTGACTGGAGCAACCTCGCGCCACGGTTTGGCTTTGCATATGCACTGAACAACAAAACCGTGATCCGGGGCGGTTGGGGCTGGATGTTTGCCTACGGTATCGAAGCCGGCACAACATCCGGTTTCAGCATCACCACCCCGTACATCTCCACCCTGAACGGCGTAACGCCCACAGACTATTTTCAGAGTGGCACGCCTTATCCAAGCGGCGCAGAACAGCCTGTGGGTAATTCGTTGGGACTGAGGACCAATCTAGGGAATACCCAGACGCTCGATTTCCCGCAGAGGAAGATCCCGCGCTCAACAATCCTCTCAATCGGGATCCAGCGCCAACTTCCGCACCACACACTACTGAGCGTGAAATACTCCGGTAATCATGCCAGAGCATTGCGGACGGAGGGAGTGTTCACCTGGGTCAATGGCTCTCTGCCGTTGAGCTTTGGATATCCCGAATTGCAGCAGAACAACTACAATCCAAACTTCGCCAGCGAACTGAGTGCGCAGGTTCCGAACCCCTACTACGGAGTCGTACCCTCAGGTAGCAGCCTGGGATCTTCTCAGACGGTGAATGCGGTGAAT
The DNA here is from genome assembly GCA_046704865.1 of Terriglobia bacterium. Taxonomy (GTDB): domain Bacteria; phylum Acidobacteriota; class Terriglobia; order UBA7540; family UBA7540; genus SCRD01. The sequence goes on along the minus strand of JBJKQZ010000275.1, from coordinate 3,669 downwards.
CTGCTGGTCCCACTCAGCCAGTTTGGGCTGGTCGGAGATTACACCAACCCATACGGCACAAGTGAGTTCGATTCCCTGCAGGTAAAACTGGATAAGCAGCTCTATGGAAAGGGGCGCGGGCTATCCTACCAACTGGCCTACACTTATTCCAAAACCATGGTCAAAAACACGTATCGAAACGGCTGGCCGTGGCAGGATCCGTCTCCCATTTATGAAGTGGCAAACTACGATCGCACGAACGTTTTTTCACTGACTGGAACGTGGGACCTTCCCTTCGGCAAAGGTGCACGGTACCTTCTGACCAACCCATCGGGTCCACTCGGGCTGCTGGTGAATGGCTGGAGATTGAGTGGTGTCTTCTCCGATGAGTCTGGCTTCCCCCAGGGAGTCCCGAATGTCTGGTACACTTCCACACACAGCTTCGTGCCGGACGGGGGGCCGTCAATCGCCCAGTGGATGTACAACTGCAACGGAAATCCGAGGGCGTGCTACACCTCAGTCCCATCGTGGGGCCAAGGGAACCAACCGGACCGGGTCGGATATCTGCGCCAACCTCACATCGCAAACCTCGACATGTCACTGCAGAAATCCTTCACCATCACGGAGTCAAAGAAGTTACAGTTCCGGGCGGACGCGTTCAACCTGACCAATACGCCCTTGTTCGGCGGTCCGGATACAAACCCGAACGATACGCCGAGTTTATCCGATGGACGGTGGCAGGGATTCGGAACGATCAATGAATTCCAGCAGAATTTCCCCAGAATCATCCAGCTTTCATTAAAGCTCTATTTCTGAAAGCTGCCAGCAACGGTGAGCCACGGTGCGGGACCCGTGCCGTGGCTCGCTGCACTTCCCTGTTGCACAGAACCACAAAACCCGGATGTCCCGCCTTGCCGCTATTCAAGCTTTCCATCAACGTTCCGAGATTTGACCAGGAGAAACAATGAAACGGTTTCACGGGGTCCTAATCTGTCTGCTGGCCGCTCTCTTTCACAGCGGTGTGGGAACACCTAACACAGCCAAAATGAGCCTGCTGCAAAAAGCCCACGCCGGCATCGTCAAACTGCAATCGTGGTACTCGCAGAGTACCGGCTTGTGGCGGACCACCGGCTGGTGGAACGCCGCAAACGCGGTAACAGTGCTGGTCGATTACTCCCGCATGCGCGGATCATCAAGATATCTATCGGCGGTTAAAAACACCTACATATTGAATTCCGGCGGCGGATTCATCAATAAATACTATGACGATGAAGGCTGGTGGGCGCTGGCGTGGATTGCAGCATACCACCAGACCGGGCAGAAAAAGTATCTGAAAACGGCGGAGCATATTTTTTCAAACATGAAGGGCGGGTGGGACCGCCAATGCGGCGGAGGCATCTGGTGGAGCAAGCGGCGCCGTTACAAAAACGCCATTGCCAATGAGCTTTTCCTCTCCGTCGCTGCCAATCTCTCAGCCCGGACAAAGGGCAGACAGCATGAGTCTGACCTGAACTGGGCCAGCCGTGAATGGAAATGGTTCTCGCACTCCGGAATGATCAATTCCAATCACCTCATCAACGACGGCTTGAATGCCGCATGCCGGAATAACGGGAAAACCATCTGGAGCTACAATCAGGGAGTGATTCTAGGCGGCCTTGTGGCGCTCGAAAAAGACACTGGAAAGCACTCGCTGCTGCCGACAGCACAATCTATTGCATCGGCGGCCATTTCCAAACTGACCGACGCCAACGGCGTCCTCCACGACGCCTGCGAACCCCATTGCGGCGCGGACGGCGATCAGTTCAAAGGAATCTTCACCAGAAACCTGGCAATCCTGTATAAAGCTGACCCTAAATCGCAATACCTGAAGTTTCTCCGAACCAATGCCGGAAATATCTGGAACAAAGATGCAGGGCCTGATGATGAGTTCGGGCTGATATGGTCCGGCCCCGACATGCCGGGAAATGCCGCAACCCAGACTTCCGCAATCGATTGCCTGCTCGCGGCCGCTGAAGTTTCGCCACGTTGAAGTCCAAACCGCCCCACTTAAAAGGGATAGTATTTTCGATGTCGTTGGCTGTAGACTTTCATGCCTTGGAATCCTATTCGAGGAAGGAGCTCTCATCCATGATTCTTGCAGGTAGGCCGCGAAGCCGCACATTATTGCCGCAAGTTCTGAGCGCCGGGATGGCCGTCAGCCTGGGATGCATTGCATTTCTCATACAGGGATCTACGGCGCGCGCGCTCGCGGCGCCCGCGGCAAAGCCGGCCAAAGCCCCACAGGCAGACCAGGCAATTCCCGGAATGGACAAGATCGAACACGTGGTGTGGATCATCCAGGAGAACCACTCTTTCGACAATTACTTTGGCACTTATCCAAACGCTGACGGGCTTCCGCCTTCCACCTGCCTGCCCAAGATGCCGGGCGGCAAGGAATGCGTGAAACCGTTCCATATGCCGGCCGGGCAGCCTCTGCTGGACCTTGAGCACAGTTGGGAGACGGCGCACGCCGCCTACGACCACGGGACGATGAATGGATTTGTGTGGGCGGAAGGCTCGCCTTACACCATGGGCTATTACGACCAGCGCGACATTCCGAACTACTGGAACTACGCGCAACATTACACCTTGTGCGACCGCTTCTTTTCCTCAGAAATGACGGGCAGTTCGCCGAACCACGTTTACACCGTAGCCGCACAGTCGCAGGAGATCAACAATATCGGTTCGCTGACGCAGTTGAAAAAGGAACTCGACGACGATGACGGCTTCAGCTTTGCATCCATCGTCAAACGCTTTACGGGGCAGGACATCACATGGAAGTATTATGTGGAAACGCAGCCGGACCAGTCGAGCGGTTGCAGCCTGAACGCCCACTTGTCGCAACTGGCCTGCCCTGACCCGAAAATCCTGACCCTTTGGAACCCGATGCCGGGTTTCAAGGCCATTCGCGACAGCAAATCCAGCATGAGCCGCCTGGTTTCAGCGGACGACTACTACAGCGATCTGAAACAGGGCACGCTACCGCAGGTCAGCTGGATCATTCCCGATTTCCAGGACAGCGAGCATCCGCCCGAACCGCTGGCGCAGGGCATGTGGTACGTAACACGGCTGGTGAACGCGCTGATGGAAAGCCCCTACTGGAAGAACACCGTGATCTTTATCTCGTGGGATGACTACGGAGGCTTCTTCGATCACGTTCCGCCGCCGGAAGTAGATGCCTATGGCTACGGGCCGCGAGTGCCGAACATCGTGATTTCGCCTTACGCCAAGGCCGGTTACGTTTCACACTACACGTATGACCTGACGTCCATCCTGAAGTTTATTGAAGTGCGCTGGCATCTGAAGCACCTGACTCCGCGCGACGGACGGGCCAACAGCATGGCCGATTGCTTTGACTTCAACCAGTCGCCCCTTGCACCCGACGTGATTCCCGTGCCGCCGGGCCTGAAGTCCGTGCTGCTGCCGGTGCACATCACGTATCCGCCCTACGTCGAACTGCCACACCAGGAACACGTGCAGATTGAAGGGACGCAAGCCGTGCCCTACATTCCGTCGCCGAAGAAACAGAAATGACCGGGGCGGACAGCCGCAGCAGTGATTGAGCAGGCGCGCCGATTCCTGCACGACAATCACAACGCACAACCTGATCTTTTGCCATATTTCTCTGCCCTATGCCGCTTACGCCTCCGA
>JBJKQZ010000274.1:0-2919 GCA_046704865.1 Terriglobia bacterium | reverse complement strand
GTACTACCGACGGGAGCCTGGTGAATAGTACGAATGTACTGGTATCGGCCATGGTTGCCCTATCTGACAATTCCGAGTCGTTTGCGCCTGATTTTCCTGCCCGCTCCTCCGCTGTCTGCGTCCATTCTTCTCCGATAAACACGCAGTTTCCTCCCGAGTTGCATCTCCTTCCCCAGGTTTGATGGTCCTCGCCCCAGCAGAGTTCAAGGCCGGGCCTGCTTCTCCGCATACTTCCAAGCACGATTCGCGCCATTACGGCACATTTCCACGCTATGTCGCACTTGGCCTCATCTCAATACTGTTTCGCCCCTCTGTCAATCAGGCCCCAAGTGTATCCACTACCCGAAAAAGCATTGACTCTGAGTTTGGTACCTGCTGTGTGCGCGGCCGCAACCCCGCCGTTATGATGAACTTCCTACGCACAGGGTGCATTTTTGACCGCGCTTCAGAGCTTTCATGACACTTGTCGTATTGGCCTATTTCCCTTGGTTCTTCTTTAATTCGAGTGATCCCGTTGGTTTTCCATTTGCGAGGTCAAGCGTTAGTCGCGGAAGTTCCCGGCCACAGTATTTGGATGCTCTTACCGGCGGTTGTTTTGCCTGTGGATTTTGGCGTGGCCTAAACCGCGGAAAGCCCTCTTGCAGCAACTTTTTGCATTCAAAATGGAAAAGGCCGGCATGGTTTTTGCACACCGGCCCTCCGCTGTTTTCTGCGTTGCTCTCTACGAGCCCGGCTCAATCACAATGTATCCCGTTACATTCGGCTGACTCTGCGACCGCACCAGCAAAAGTACCGGCTGATCGTCCGTCGCCGCTGCGGCGCTCCGGAACTCGCTCATGTTGTTTACCGGCTTGTGATTCACTTCCTGAATCACGTCGCCGCGACGGAGCCCCGCCGTTGCGGCTGCGCTATTCGGGTCCACGCTCGCAACCACGACTCCCCGGGTACCCTCCGGCATATTCAGTTGCTGCGCAATATCCGGCGTCAGGGACTCAACTTGCACACCTTCAAATGCCTTGCCTTGAGCCGCCGATCCATTGCCGCCGCTCTCCTGTTGCTCATTCGCCGCCTGTTCCTTGCTCGCCGGAAGCTGCTCGAGCGTCACGGGCACCTCGGACGTTTTTCCATCGCGGAAAACCTTTAGCGTTACCTTTGTGCCCGGCGCACTGTTCGCAATTTTTGCGGTCAAGTCACCGCTGCTGGCCACGGGCTGCCCGTTCAGCGCCAGAACGATGTCCCCGCGCTTCAGCCCGGCTTTCGCTGCCGGCGTCCCCGGTTCCACTTCGTCCAGCAAGGCTCCCGTTCCGCCTCCGTTGTATCCAAACGCTTTGGCCAGTTGTGGCGAAAGATCACTCACGTATGCGCCCAGATAGCCGCGCTCCACTTTGCCATGCTGAATCAGTTGCTCCATGATATGCCGCGCCATGTTGATGGGAATGGCGAATCCGATTCCCTCGTTTCCGCCTTCTCCGCCCATTTGGCTGCCGCTGGTGAGAATCATGGTGTTGAGTCCTATCAGGTTTCCGTGGAGGTCAATCAGCGCCCCGCCCGAATTTCCCGGATTGATGGCCGCGTCCGTCTGAATGAAATCCGTATAACCTTGAATCGCTTGCGGCTCCCGCACGCTGCGTTCCGTCGCGCTCACGATTCCCATGGTCGCCGTTTCGCCGATTCCGAATGGATCGCCAATGGCGAACACCACGTCTCCGACCTTCAAATTCGACGAATTCCCGAACGTGATCGTCGGCAATCCCGTCGCGTCAATCTTCACCACAGCGATGTCCGTTCTCGGATCCGTGCCCACCACTTTTGCTTTGTACTGTTTGTTGTTCCACTGGACTTCAATATTCGCTCCGTGCGCCACCACATGATTGTTTGTCAGAATGTACCCGTCCGAATTGACAATCACGCCCGAGCCCAGGCTCTCTTCCTTTTCCGTCTGCGGACCCTGCGGCCCGAACTGGTTTCCGAAAAACTGCCGGAAGAATGGGTCATTAAAAATATCCGGGACCCCCGACTGCATCCTAACCACGTGCGTCGTTGAGATATTCACCACTGCCGGAAGGGCCGGCTGTATCACCGACGCAAATCCATTTGCAAACGCTCCCAGCCGCACTGGATCTACGTTTCCTGCCACTTTCACTGGCACCGCTGCCGCGCCAAATACTTTATGGCTCGACCAGCGTGCCGCCCATATGCCGATAGCCGCTCCTGCTATGAGCGCCACAATTATGATCGCGAAGGCCACTCCTCGCCGCGTATGAACCACTTCGTTCCTCATTTCACTCCCTCCTCGGATTCCCTTCAGGCGTACTCGCCTGCTATGAATCTATGGACGTGCCAGGCCCCAAAAAGTTTTCTTTCGCCCGTCCTGCTAAACCTCCAACTTTCAGTCTCTTCCTAAATAGCAATGCAATTCCTTCGCGCTGGCCAGCTTTGTTTTGACGCTCTTTTCGTTCTTTGAAGCAGTTGCTCCCGCGACGCGGTCAGCATGGTGTGCCCAAAAGCCTCGTGTCCAGCTCTTCAGGAATATCCTGCGAAAGCCGAACGTCGCTGCTTTTCCGTCGCCACTCATAATGCGTCACTGTCTTTGAAGCAGGCGGGAACTCCAAACGTCCATAACAGAACGGCGTGGAACATCCCCTCGCGGCATCCCGCCCGTTCAGTTCTTTATCCTTCGCGAACCTCGGGCAACATCTACTTAGATGCTCCCCGTGCCGCTTGCGTTCTCGGCCTATTGTACCCCATTTCCGTCCCCTGTGACTCGCGTCCGTGAACTCCTCATCGCATTTTTTCGCTCCCGCTACGCCCTACACCCGACGTTTCATGTCATCCGTATTCCCGATTCCTGGCCTCCAGAACCCTTGTCACCCGCCACTCGTTCTGACAGAATGTCCCGCCGCTTGCTTTCACAATCTT
>JBJKQZ010000273.1:0-3423 GCA_046704865.1 Terriglobia bacterium | reverse complement strand
CCAACTGACTGCTCCCGCCACGTTCACCGCGCAATAAGAACGGAAAACCCAATTGCCTTGCAGGGGCGCAGACTCATGCGCCCTTGCAGCATTTTGCAACAATCACAGCATGCCGATTCCGACCCTTTGCACGTCGCACTCCGTGCGGAAATCGGAATCCACGCTCACATCCTTGAACTCTGAATAAATAGAGGGATTCTTCAGCCTCCCGGCAAGCCTTGTCGGGAATCCGTGAGCCGACAGGAGGAGAGCGGCTCCCGCACAAGGATGGCAAAGCTGCGGGCTAATCAGGAGCCGGAATTACTGGGGGCGGTTGCAGGAAGTGATTCCGAAACCTTCGTTTTGAGCTCATCAAGCTCTTTCTTCAGTTTGGCCTGGCGCCGGCTGAGGTTCCACAGGTAGAGAATAAAAATCAGCCAGACGAATGCGTAGGCGAGAAAAAGAAATTTGTTGACCACTCTAATCCTCCGAAACCTTAAACGCCAGAACGTGCCGAATCTCGCTGATTTCTCTCCGCATGTCCGACACCCGCAAACGGACGCGAACCAGCAGAAAGAAAAGCAGTGAAAACGCACCAAGACTCACCATCAGCGTGGCAAGCATCCGCGGGTCAAGCCCTGAATCAGGACCGCCCAGGATGACGGGTTGCGGGTGCTGCGTCCGCCACCAGCGTATGGCCATGTAGTCGATGAGCACGTCCACAAAACCGATGATGCCCACCACGGCGCAGAGATTTGCCGCGCGGCCGGGGTTGACCAGATAGCTTCTCAACATCAAATAGGCGATATACAGCAGCCACAGCAGGAACGTCAAAGTCAGGCGCGGGTCCCAGGTCCACCAGACGCCCCAGGCAGGCTTGGCCCACAGCGGCCCCGTCACCAGCACGCAGGTGCAGAAAATGAATCCCACTTCCGCCGTCGCATGGGCAAGGTCATCTGCAGACTCGGAACGTTTCATCAGATAGATGATGCTGGAAATAAAGATGATGATGAAACCCATCAGGGCTGGCCACGCGCAGGAAACATGGACGTAGAAGATCCGCTGCACTTCACCCATGGTCATTTCTTCCGGGGCGTACAGAAAGATCATGTAGAGCGACACGATCAGGCCCGCCAGGGTCAAAACAACATGCAACGGCATCGGAAACTTCTTGTTCATTCAAGGCCTCTGTTGTCTGCTGCCGCCGGGCGGGAAATCATTCCCTTATGTTCCGGCCCGGCGGCTTCATGGTGAAGCAATAGATTACTCTTCCAAAACGTATTCGAAAAGCAGGAATGAGGCAACCGTAAAAACCACGCTGATGCCGGCAACACGAGCAACGCCGCCGATCCAGTCGCCCCGCGGATTGCCGCGCATGGCATTGCTGGTGGAGTCGATGGAAAGCATCAGGATCCAGAAAGCGATGGGGAACTGCAGGACCGTCAGCATCACTTCACGCATTCGCGTATTGGCTGCAATCGCGCCAAAGATGGTCCCCAGCGCCGCGTAACCCAACGTCCCGAAAAACGCAATCAGCAGCAACTGCCCGAGCGATGGCAGGAAAGAGAAGTTGAACCAGAGCGTGGCCGCAAAAACCATCACCACTTCCGCTACTCCAAGGAAAATCAGGTTGGCCAGCATTTTGCCCACAAAGATCATGCTGGGGTCCACGGGCGCCAGCGTCATGCCTTCCAGACAGGAATTTTCGCGCTCTGAGGCGAATGAGCGGTTAAAGCCCAGCACGCCGGCAAATGCAATGGCCACCCACAGCACGGAGCGAAGCAGCCGCAACGTTTCCTCTCGTGCCGTCTCAAAAGCAAAATTGAAAAGGAAGATGATCAGCAGGCCAAAGACGCACATGGAGGCAAGCGTTTCGCGGTTTCTCCACTCCACGCGAAGGTCTTTGCGAAAAATGCTCCAGATGATTTTCAGGTTACTCATCGGGGTTCTGTCCGTTGGCCCGAATAATGCCGAGATTCTTAAACGGAGCCATCTCAAGCGGGCCATTATAGCGGACCCGGCCTGCTTTCAGCGCGATCAGGCGGCCGGCAATCGCGGCGCCCTGTTCAAAATCATGCGTTGAAAACAGCAAAGCCTTTCCCTGTTCGGGCAGCCGCCTCAAAAGGTCTTCCAGCTTTTCCACCGACTGATGGTCGAGGCCCGTAAAAGGCTCGTCGAGGATAACAAAATCAGGGTCATGCAGAAAGGCCCGCGCCAGTGAGGCGCGCTGCTGCAAGCCGCGTGAGAGGTCGCGAGCAAAAACGTCCTCGCGCGCACGCATGTCAAACATCTCGAGCGCCGCGTCAATTCTTTTTTCAAGCTGGTCCAGCGCGAACAGGCTCCCGAAGAACTTCAGGTTCTCCCGGACCGTCAATTCGCCGTACAGGAAAGTCGCATGTGAAACAAATCCGATGGCCGCTTTGGCGCCTGCGCCGTCATTCTCAATGTTTTTGCCGTCGAACAGTACCTCGCCGGAACTGGGCCGCGCCAGTGACGCGAGCATGCGCAGCAGCGTTGTTTTGCCTGCGCCGTTCGGGCCGTAAAGAAGGGCAGACTCGCCGCACTGGATGCCGAGCGTGACCTCTTTCAGTGCTGCAAGGTCGCCAAAGAACTTGGTTACGTTCCGGACTTCCAGCAGCGGCTTACTGATTTGATCCTGGGGAGGCATAAGGCTTGGATTTTGCGGAAGGCCCCGCTTTCAAGATGGCCACGGCCTTCGCCTTCAATTCCAGGCGTTCCTTCCAATATTGTTTTTCGGCGATTTTGCCGGAGGCGAACAGTTCATCGATATCAGCAATGGAGTTTATCAGAGTGTCCATCTTGGTTCTGAACTGTTTTTGAACGGGGCTGCCCTTTTGCTTGGCCTTCCAGCGGGGCCATTCCTTGGCCACTCGAATTCCCAGCGCCCACAATAAAGCCAGCAGAAAACAGAGCAGCAAAGGAACGCCCACGGAGGTAATCGAGTCCGGAACAACCTTAACCTGCTCCTGACCCTGGTCCTGGTCTTGTCCCTGTCCTGCGTTTGCTGCTTCAGTCGCTGCCCCGGGCGGACCGGCCAGTTGGGCGGCAAAACCTGCGCTGGCTTTCAAATCGCTCGCCTCATAAATCTGAGCACCCGTGTCGGAATCCTGCCCACTGGGGCTAAAAAGTTTCGATTTAACCGTAAGGCCAGGCGGAATCACAAAAAGCTGGAGGCGTCCGATTGGGTAACCTACGCTGTCGTCCAGCGTGAGTTTTTGTGAGCTGTAGTCGGTGTCGTACGCCACCATCATGACGTTCATGCCGGGCTTCAGACCATAGGTGATGTAAAAATCACCCGGCTTTTTGCCCTTTTGGGGATTCTGCGGCAGTGGCATATTCATCAGCCCGATGGCGGCAACGGTTGGGCTGCCCACACTTGGCGAAACGTGGAAGGAGAAAGTCCCTTTGGAATTCGTGTAAGCC
>JBJKQZ010000272.1:0-4696 GCA_046704865.1 Terriglobia bacterium | reverse complement strand
TGGCTCGTACAAAGCTGCCGTCTTCGAGCACCATGTCAACAGATAGAAGATTGTCAATCGTAAGACCGTACCTTCGGGAGAGGTGGCCAATTCCTCCGCCCAGCGTCAGGCCCGCGACGCCTGTGGTTGAGATAAAACCGCTGGGTATGGCCATGCCGAACGCGTGTGTCGCATGGTCAACGTCTCCCCAGACGCAACCGGGAGCTATCCTGGCAGTCTTTGCTTTAGGATCAACGTGGACGTTTTTCATCTTCGACAGGTCAATGACCAGTCCGTCGTCGCAGATGCCCAATCCGGCCGCGTTGTGGCCGCCGCCGCGAATAGCCGTCAGCACATCATTTTCCCGGCCAAACCTGACGCTGGCGATAATGTCTGCCACGTCCACGCACCGCGCGATTACGGCGGGGCGCTTGTCAATCATGGCGTTATAGACTTTTCGGGCATCATCGTATCTGGCATCCCCGGGCTGAATCACTTCGCCCCGAAGCGCTTCCTGAAGCTTTGCAGCAGTTCCTGAATTCATAGGTCCCCTCCTGAATTAGGCGTTAAAGTTATAGATTCCATAGGGCGCATATCGGATTGATAGCAAAATGTTTAATTCGATCATCTGGTGCATGTAGTTCTGCATGAGTGCAGGCCATTGTTTCGGCAAACTGTGAAGACTTTGGCAGTAATATATTTCGTCAATTAGGTTTATGAAAATTCCTGGAGAATAGCCCCTAACAGAATCCGCAGATCTGCGTCCGGAGATGCCTTTCCAGTTGGAACTCTGCAAACAACCCAGCGATAAGACGATCTTGCACCAATTCAGTGTTAGGCGCAAGAGCAGTTGCATGCGCGAGTCCGCTGCTGTCAGGTAATTCGAATAATAAGGCAATCCCGCTGGACGTTCAGCCCCGGTACTACAAATACTCATGCCCGGTGGTTCTGGAGGATCGCGTCAATTTCCTCCATCGTGAACTTGTTCAGTTGCGTGACCTTTGCGCCCGCCCGAAGGGCAGGTGGCACAATCGAGCAGGCCTCCTGCTTGTCTGTAACTTCAGCAATGATCCAGGCTTTGTGCTCGCCATCCATACATCCCCAGTCCGCATGGCTCAGAAAGTGCGAACCACTCTTGAGAAAAATCTGAACAACTTTTCCGCACGCTTCTACTTCCGCCGAGTGCGGAACTTCAATCAGAAACTTTGCCATTTCAAAGGCCCTCCTTGTTTTCCCGTGAGTTTGTGTTTGCGGGGCAGGTCACGCGTTGTCTTATACCAGGAGTACAAGACATCCAGTCGTGAAGAGAGCAATGCACCAGATCAGATCGAGGTTCAGCCATGCCTTGCGCAGTAGAGCCAGGCCAAACTTTTCATAAACCAGCCACGCGATAAGCCCCATGACTATCAGATACCCCGCCGTATGAACACCCACTGCCAGCAAGTTTGTGATTGTGCCCCCGGTTACGGCGGGGTGCATTTGATGTGCCCCGAAGTGATTTCCTTCTGCATGTGGCGAAGGTGAGATCTGCAGGAGGATCGGTAACACCATCAGGCCGGCCCCGTGTGCGGACGCCATCAGGAACGACCAGATGGTCAGGTCCCCGAAGCCAACCTGCATCCCGCCCCATCGGGGATGCCGGTGCCGCACCAGTCTGTAAAACCCGAGAGCAAGAAGGACGCCCGCCACCACGATCTTGAGAGCGCCCAACGGAAGAGCCATGCCGACCAGGGCAGCGATGAGAAGGACAGCACCTATTGATAGCGCATGTCCTGCTGCAATCGGCCCCAGCGCCCGCCAGACTGCCTTTGAGCTTTTCTCCTGCATTCCCAACGCAACGGCAAACAGCCATCCCATTCCGGGGTTGATTCCGTGATAGGCTCCAAGCAGCAGTAATGCTGCCCAGGCCCAATATGCGTGCTCAGTCATGACGGGTAGCAATAGGAGTCTGACGATGCGTCGCCGCCGTCCAGACGCACCTGGTGGCTGCGAAGCTCATTAAACTCCAGGAAAAAGTCCCGATCCAGTTCCATCCCACCTTCGGGTTTGGCATTAACCTTCACCATCCAGCTCTTGATGCCCTCCGGGTAGAACTGGTCGTCGATCACGCCGTACAGAGAATTCGTAAAGTAAATACGGCGTCCATCGCGGCTGATTTCAACCATCTGCGGCCCGCCGTTTAAGGGCTGATTGGGTTTTTTCGGATGCGCGGCATGACGAACAATTCCTCCCAGATGCAGGGAACCCGTCTTCCTGGGGTTGAATGGATCGCTTACATCGTATTGAATAAACTCGCCCGTGCCCCAGCAGGAAACGTAGAGGAACCGGTCGTCCAGCGAAAGATCGATATCGGTGACAAAGGGAGGAACAGCTTTGAACCCCTTGAGCATGGGCGGAAGCCTGTCCGGGTCGGCGGGCTCGGCTGGGATATCGATCAGTTTGCGAATGTCCCATCTTCCATTGTTGTGGTTCCACATCCAGATCGAAGAGGAGAGGTCCTTAAGTGAAACCACTACACCCACGAATCCATAAGCTTCTGAGGGGTTATGCGCCGGGCGTACTTCAAAGACAAGCTGGTGTTCTTTGCCCAATTCAAGTGCCTGCTTGTGCCGCCGGTGGCGCAGGTCCCACACATGGATTGCGTGCCCGTAACCGCTTGAGAGAAGCACTTCCGGAATAAGGCCCTTCTCAAAGGTTTTCGGCGTTCCCCATTCGCTGGAAATAACCGTATCGCAGCCCAGATGCCACCAGAAGTCGTAAGCCAGGTATTGCGGTCCACGGTCAAGTTCCCACTGTCCTAGCACGTCGAAGCTCTCCGGGTCCATGATGAAGATTCCGCCCGGCCCGTCGCCAGAGGGCGAACCGAGGGCACTCATGTAAATCCCGTCCGGCCCGCAATGGACCGTATGTGGACGGGAATATCCGGTGCGCCTGGCCAGTTCCTCCGGCTCGATAACCTTGACGATCGTGGGTTTCCGAGGATCAGGTTTCGTGTCAATAATGTGAATCCTCGACGAACGAATACCGGGAACCACAAGGTATCGCCGTTCCATATGGGCGTGGGGCGCATACGGGGAAAGGCAGGAACTGCACGCATTCCAACCAAAATGGTGCAACTCGTCACCCGCGTTGGGCATTTCGACCTGGCTGACCACCCGGCCATACTGGGAAGACGACGTGTCCACATCCACGACCGCTAAGGCGTCATGTTTCCCTTTGTTGCTGGGATTCAACAAGGCCAGATAAGCAAACTTCTCGGGCGGAGCCTCCATCGCCATTCTTGGAGAGGGATAGAATGTGGGGTCGGGTCTCCACTGTGCCATATTACTTTTTCCTCCTATATTTTTTTGCTGAACGCCCCAATGCCGCCTGCTACAATGAGAGCAGCCGGTATCCAAACAGAAATTGCATAAGCTCATTGAACCCGTCTGGGCAGACGAGTGTCTTTTAAAAAAGCTGGAATATTTCTTAAATATTTGTTGACCGGCTATGGCAAAACAAACCAAAGCCTTTGAATTCGGTCCATTCCGGCTGGATGTTCGAGAAAGACGTTTGACCCGGGACGGACATTCCGTCCCTTTGCGCGGACGCGTGTTTGACACCCTCTATACCCTCGTCAGCAGACATGGCTGTCTGGTAACCAAGGACGAATTAATGGCCGCGCTCTGGCCCGATAGCGTGGTGGAAGAGAGCAATCTCAACCACAATATCTGCATTTTGCGCCGCGCTCTAGGTGAAAAGGTTACCGGCCAGAAATACATTGAAACCGTACCTCGCCAGGGTTACAGGTTTGTTGCCGAGGTTAAAGAACTTTACGAGCCGGATCAGGCGACCTTGTCACTTTTCCCCGAGAATTCTCCAAGAGCACTGGTAACCCATGAGGCACAGCTAAAAACAACAAGTTACCCCAGCGGTCCGGAATTTCCTGCAACCGATGCAGTTGGCACTGGAAGAGTGCTTTCAGGCCCTCGCGCCCTTCGGGGCTTACATGTTGAAGTAATGTCTTATCTTAGCGTTGCCATGCTACTGATTGCCGCCTACTTTGGCGTCAAGCATGTCAACCCTGGCGGAACTCCTTCGCGTTCCAGAGTCATGCTGGCGGTACTTCCATTTGAAAATCTGACCGGAGATTCAACCCGGGATTACGTGGCAGAGGGATTACACCATGAACTTATCTCACAGCTGAGTCGCAGGAGTACATGCAGGGTCGGTGTTATAGCCCGTACTTCCGCGATGGCTTATCGAGGAACGCGGAAATCGGTGGGCGAAATCGGCCACGAGTTGCAGGTGAATTATGTCGTCGAAGGCAGTGTGCGGTTTGATGATGGCACTTACCGGATCACTGTGATCCTGGTCCGTGTACAAGATCAGGCTCACTTATGGGCTGCCAATTATGAGCGCGCTGGTGACAGCATTACGGCCCTACAGGTCGAAATTGCGGAGATCATCAGCAGGGAAATCCATAGCCGGATTCAAAATGAACCAGACTCTGACCCCAGCAGAGATTTTCCCAGCAGCTCCAGGATGCCTCTTGATGGAGAGGCAACAACGAACTGCCTCTCGGCAAATGTATGATGGCACGGATACTGGGGCCGCTCTCCGCGGGGGAAGTCAACTTGCAGTTGGCATTCCCTCGAAACAGGTTTAAACAGCTTGGGCAGGAGGCTGTACAGCCATCCGTTTCTGCCTGCAGTTGCTATGCAGCCTTCAATTCCGA
>JBJKQZ010000271.1:0-4668 GCA_046704865.1 Terriglobia bacterium | reverse complement strand
CCTTCGCGGAAATTTCGGATGCGGAACTTGTTGCGGCCTGTTCGCCCAATAAGCAGCATGTTCAGGAGTTTGCCAGCAAGTGGAAAATTCCAACTGCGGTTACAGACTATCGAAAGGTCATAGACCTGAAGGACGTGGATGTCGTGGTGGTGGGAATCCCGAATCACCTGCACCGCGAGGTGGTGGAGGCTGCGGCGGAAGCGGGCAAGCATGTGATTCTTGAAAAGCCAATTGCCCACACTCTGGATGATGCTGACGCCATGATTGCGGCGTGCAAGAAGCACAAGGTCAAGCTGATGTACGCGGAAACCATCTGCTTTTCCCCCAAATATGAGCGTGCAAAAAACCTGGTGGCGGAGCACGCCATCGGCGACCTTTATATGGCCAAGCAGAGCGAAAAGCACTCCGGGCCGCACTCGGACTGGTTTTACGACGTTAATCGTTCCGGCGGCGGGGCGCTCATGGACATGGGGTGCCACGGCATTGAATGGACCCGCTATGTTTACGGCAAGCCGAAAGTCAAGAGCGTCACTGCGCACTGCCAGCTTGTCTATCACAAGGGCCGCACACGGGGCGATGACAACTGCGTGGTGATCGTGGAGTTCGAGAACGGCGGCATCGCCGTGGTTGAAGACAGTTGGGCGCGGCACGGCGGAATGGACGACGTTGTTGAGCTTTATGGAACCGGTGGAGTGATCCATTGTGACCTGCTCCGGGGCAGCTCGATGGAAACCTACAGCAAGAGTGGTTACGGGTACGCAGTGGAAAAGTCGGGCGGGACGCAGGGCTGGACTTTTACGGTGTTTGAAGAGCCGTAACTATACGGCTTCCCGCACGAGATGCGCCATTTCACCCGTTGTGTTCTGGGTGAAGAAGAACCCCGCGAAACCGGCGAGGATGGCCGGGCGACGCTGGAGATCATTTACGCCGCTTACGAATCTGCCGGAACCGGCAAGCGGATTAACTGGCCGTACAAGCCCGCGAATCCCGGCCAAGTACCTATAACTCCATGGCTTAACCGGTAGCAGTACTTAAGCGATGGCGCGGATTGGCATGCCGCCCAGCGGGGAGCATTGATTACTTTCCCATGAATTGCAGTTTCCCCCCGGTGGATCAACCTGCTGGTCAGCCAGAATGGGGCACGATTTTGGAGCGTGCCCGTTTAAAAAGCTTTGACTTACGAAAGGAAATCGTATTAAAAAGAAACCTACCGTAATAGGTATCGGGGCGGTGCGCGGCCAATGCTCGCTGCACGGTCCCACTCCGGACATATCTTCCATTTGAAACAGGACTTTTTACGTTAATGAAGGAGGCAGTGGAGTGAGCGATAGTATAGATAGGCGAGGGCATCTAAGTTTTGAAGAGATCATGTCAGAGCCCGGCGTCTGGGCGGCAACTTTGCAGGAGCTTGAAGGGAATGGCCGCTACGCGGAAGTTTTAAAGCCATTGGAGCAGGCGGTTGAGTGGTTCTTTGTAGGTTGCGGATCAAGTTATTATGTGGCGCAGGCTGCGGCGTGGAGTTGGACTGCGGTAACTGGCCAACGGGCAAAAGCGGTTCCTGCTTCTGAACTTCTGTTTTATCCGGACCAGGTGCTGGGAAACCAGAAATCCCAGCCGGTTCTCATCTCGCGCTCGGGACACACCACCGAAATGCTGATGGCGGCGGATTATCTCGAAAAGGAACGGAACGTCCGAACTCTGGGCATCAGTTGTGCCACCGGGCAGGAGCTTGAAAGGCGCGCGACGGCTACCCTGCTGTTGCCGGCGGCAGATGAACGCAGCACTGTAATGACGCGATCGTTCAGCACCATGCTGCTGGGCCTCCAGGCGCTGGCGGGTTTCTCTGCCGGGCGCAAGGATTTTCTGGATGCGCTCAAGCAGATGCCGGGACAGACGCAGCGGGCGCTCGACCGCCTGCAGCCGCTGATCGAAGAGTTTGCCGGTGCCAACGAGTTTGCGGATTACGTCTTCATGGGGCAGGGACCGTTTTTCGGGATTGCCTCTGAAGGGCAGTTGAAAGTAACGGAAATGTCCTGTTCCTACGCGCAGGTCTTCCACACGTTGGAATTCCGACATGGCCCCAAGTCAATTGTCAGCCCGCAAACCCTGCTGACTTTCTTCCTGGCGGAGAGCACGGGCACAAGCGAGCAGGAAGTTCTGGAAGAAATGAAGGAACTGGGCGGCGTGACGCTGGTGATCACCAATCGCGCCAATGACAAGGTTCGCCGTGCAGCCGATCTGCTGATTGAACTGGAACTCGATGTTCCGGAAGTTGCGCGTCTGGCGCCGCATGTGCTTTCAGCGCAATTGCTGGGCCTGTATCTTGGCCTTAAGCGTGGGTTTGATCCGGACCAGCCCCGCCATTTGAGCCGCGTGGTTGTGCTGAAGGAAAAGGACGTTTAGGGACCGAGAATGTCGCGATTCGACGTAACGGTGGTCGGCGAGCTGAACCTGGATATGATCCTCTACGGCTTGCCAGATGAGTTGGAGCCGGAAAAGGAAATCCTGGCAAATGATCTGGCGCTGACGCTCGGGAGTTCTTCTGCCATCTTTGCCCACAACCTGGCGGTAATAGGAAACCAGGTGGGTTTTATCTCCCGGATTGGCACGGACGCCATGGGCGGAATCGCTCAGGACCGGCTTGCAGCCGGCGGAGTGGACGTCAGCCGTGTGCGGCGCGTGGGAGGTTCCACCAAGACCGGTATCACCGTGATCCTGGCAGGCACCGGCCATCGCAGGATTTTGACGTACCCCGGATCGATGTTTGAAATGGGGTACGACGATCTTGATGTGGATTACCTCCGTTCGGCAAAGCATTTCCACCTTTCTTCCTTCTACCTGCATCGGGCGCTGCGGCCGCGGATTCCGGAATTGTTCAGCCAGATGAAGAGCGCGAGCCTCAGCACGTCGCTCGATACGAATGACGATCCCGACGACCGCTGGGATGGCCTGGAAGATGTTCTGCCGCTAGTGGACGTTCTGCTGATAAACGAGCGGGAGGCCCTCAAAATCGCGCGCGAAACCGATCCGGGAGCAGCCGTGGAAAAGCTGGCCGGGCTGGTCAAGGTGCTGGCTGTGAAAATGGGCGCGCAGGGCTGCCGGGTGCGGCAGGGCAGGCAGGAGTGGAGGCACCCCGGGTTCAAGGTGAACGCGATTGACCCCGTCGGCGCGGGAGACAGTTTTGACGCGGGTTTCCTGCACCAGTACGTTCGCGGCGCGGACCTGCAAACGTGCCTGGCATGGGGCAACCTCTCGGGTGCATTTTCAACTACGCGGCCCGGCGGCACAGAGGCTTTTCGTGACAAGCCGCAATGGCAGGAATTTTTAAAACAGCATTGGAATGAGGCAGCATGAAAATCGATTTTCATACACACCCGGTCCTGATCCAGGAAATGGTGGACAAGTATCCCAATTACGCCCGTATGGCGCGCGACGTCTTCCAGATTGGCAACAACTTCCAGCCTCTTGAGACTTTCTATTTGCAGATGGACGTTGCAGGCATTGACCGCGCCGTCCTGCTGCCCATTGATTGCGAACGCGCTCGTGGTGACGCCGTCAGCTCCAACGAGCAGGTGGCCGAACTTTGCTCCATCAGCGACCGCTTTATCGGCTTTGCCAGCGTGGACCCGCTCAAAGAAGGCGCGGCAAAAGAATTGGAGCATGCCGTCAAAAAGATGGGGATGAAAGGATTAAAGCTGGACGCGGCATTGCAGGATTTCGAATTGCACGACAGCCGGGTATACGATCTCTACGCGGCGGCAGAGGGTCTGAACATTCCCGTTCTGCTGCATACAGGGATGAGCTGGGCACCCGGAACGCTGATCGAACGCGGGCATCCGATGCAGCTTGAAGAAGCCATCGTCAAATTTCCGAAGCTCAACTTTGTGCTGGCCCACTGGGGCTGGCCCTGGGTGTGGGAAGCCACCGCGCTGACGTTGAAATATCCCAACGTTTATCTCGATACTTCGTGCCTCTATTACGACAGCCCGAAAGAGTTCTACCAGTTTGTATTTTCAAAACAGATCCCGACCACGGTGCTGGAGCGCAGTCTGCGCAACCGTATGCTTTTTGGTTCCAACTATCCCCGTGTGGAAATCAAGAACATGGTACACGCGCTTGCGACTCTGGGGCTCACGGAAGGGTGCCTGGAAAAGATCTATCATGAAAATCCGGGCAGGTTGCTGGGAATTAATTAACATGTTGTCTGCGGGCAACAAGGCAGGTAAAAGTCATGATTATCAAGCTTGAAAAAATCAAAGTTCAGACGCGCAAAGCGGAAGAGGCGATCAATATTACGCCGAAAGTTGAAGAGGTTGTCCGCCAGACCGGCGTTAAGCAGGGGCTTGTGAATGTGATGACTTCCCACACGTCCTCAGGACTTCTGGTAACGGAAGGCATCCCTTGCCTTGAAGAAGACATCTTAACTCACTTCAGCCGGTTATTCCCAGATGACGAGAACTATCATCATCACCGCTATCTCGACTATGACGGGCGCCTGGGCTTTAATGCCGAAACCCATCTCAAGAGCATCCTCGGTGGCTTCAGTTGCTCATTCCCGATTGAAGACGGAAAGCTCGTCCGGGGTTCGCGCCAGACGATCTATTTCATGGAATACGACGGGCCCTTGCTCCGCACCTACATGGTCCAGGTCCTCGGCGAATAAAGCAC
>JBJKQZ010000270.1:0-3323 GCA_046704865.1 Terriglobia bacterium | reverse complement strand
TCCGAACAACCCATCTATTCATTCATAGTGATGGCGCGCCGGGTTCTATGGCATAGCCAGCGATCAGTCAGGCCTTCCTTGAGGGACTGCTTCGCTTGGGCAGGCGTGTGAATTTCAGGTCTTTTGCGCGCTTGAGTTTGGTGACAAAGATAATCTGGCCGGCATGAAAAGCGAAATGTTCCGCCACATGGCAGACGGCCTGCAATCCTGTAACATTGAAGCCCTGGATGGAATATTTTTGCAGGAGATCGGCCTCTCCGAGCCTGGAGAGAGTCTTATCGGCTTCTCTGACGGTCTTTCGCATTCCGGCCAGGAGGTCGCGCCTCGACAGGGTCCCTCGTTCGGCAAATTCGCGGTCGCGGTCACGATGGTCCGGCTGATCTCCCAAACCAGAGATGATCCACTGCCGAACGTTTCCCTGCAGATGTAGAACCATGTTTCCCACGCTGTTGGATGCGGGATTCGGACGCCACCAGATTTCTTTCTCTGAAAGCAGATTCAGGCAGCGGGCGATGCGCGGAGGATAAACTTCCACCAAAACACGGCGCGCTTCCTTCAACACGGGACCGGTCAGGTCTGCTTGTTGTTTTTTCATCGATGTGAACTCCTCTGCTGCGCGTATATTTGTGCCAGAAGACCCTGCTTCCATTCGGCCTGTTCCCAGTAGGTCAGCCAAAGATAAAAGGTGGCATAGCTGCGCCAGCCGGCCCAATTCTTCCCCATCTGCTCCACTCGGGCTGGAGAAGGTGGCTTGCGAAGCCGGTAAAAGAGCTGAATAACTTTTTGCAGACCGACATCGGCTGAAGGCAGGTGGTCCTTTTTGCCCAGTGCTCTCAGGCAGACGTACTCTGCCGTCCAGTGTCCAATACCTTTATGCTTTACCAGTTCATCGTGGGCTTCCGCGGAGCTGAGAGGCCTTAACTCTTCCAGATCGATCCCGCCCTCGGCCACGGCGCGGGAAATGTCTATGATGTAGCGAGCTTTTGGACCTGAAATCTGGATTTTCCGCAGCTCCGCGGCTGTTGTCGTGGCCAGCACTTGTGGTCCAGGAAACACCAGATACTTCCGGCCCTTGAACTCGATGGCGTCTCCGTATGTCTGGACGAGCGCTTTTTTTACCTGATGCGCAAAGGTGAGATTGACCTGCTGTTCGAGGATGGCACAGACGACGCATTCGTAAACCGAGGGCGCCTGTGGTATGCGCATGCCATAAAAGCAGTCCACCAGCTTTGAAAGGACTTTGTCGCTCTTTGCCAATCGGTAAAAGGGAGTGAGGTCAAGATCGGCTTCAAATTGCCGCACCGCCACCTGCTGAACGCTGCGCAGAACCTCCCTGCCGCGCGGGCCATTCAGAATCCTGACTTTAAGCCCGGGCGCGCCGGAACTCCTGTCTTCTGAAACGCCGTACAAAACCGGACGTCCTGCAACTCTGATGGCTCGTCTGTATTCACCGTCCTCAAAGTGATCCATGAGCGGCTCGAAAACCCGCCCGTTCAGCAGCAAGGGAGGGCTCAAAATGAACTTCAAGGTTTGCTCAAAATTGAATGGCTGTTTAGGTTGCACGAACACGGTGGGAAGTTTCGCTCCTTGCTGGTCTCTTGTTTAATCGGGGCGCCCGCCTGGTCCCCGGGCATCAGTTATTCTCTCTGAGGTGGCAGGAATTCGCAACGGAAGCGTTTCCTTCTGAGCTTCAATAAAAAACGTGCATCTCGGAGTTGCCATAGAGCCGGGCAAACAGGGTTGTACGTTTCAAAATGCCCTGTATCTTTTTTCTTTCAAATGCATCTCAACGAATCATGAGCCATGATAGTCTTGATATAGGGCGGACTTCCGAAAGGAATCCTGGATTCATAATGGCAAATACTTCCGATACCGGAGTTGTGAAGGGCGAATCCGTCCTTGTGTCTGAAGCCAAGGCCGGCAGCTATGAGGCCTTCGAAGAGCTCGTCAACCGGTATGAAAAAAAGATATACAGGCTAGGGCTCAACCTGACAGGCAACCCTGAAGACGCAGAGGATATGCTTCAGGAGACATTCCTGAAGGCCTTTGAGCACCTTCCGGATTTCCGCGAAGATTCCCGCTTTTATACCTGGATTGTACGCATTGCCATCAATCAGGGATTGATGAAACTCCGGAAGCGCCGCAGCAGCAAAGAAGTGCAGATTGAGGATACCTCCAACGACGATGGTGAGGTGATCCCCAGGGATTTTGCTGATTGGCGGCCGAATCCAGAGCAGGAACTGGAGCGGACGGAGCTTGAAAGCATTCTGCAAAATGCCGCTCGTTCTTTGCCGATGACTTTCCGGACAGTATTTTTTCTCCGCGATGTGGAGGGTCTCTCCACAGAAGAAACGGCGGAAATGCTTAATTTGTCTGAAGGCGCTGTCAAAGCCCGCCTTTTTCGGGCACGGCTTCGCCTTCGCGAGGAGTTAAGCAAGATTCTTAAACGAGGGTAAGCATTCGTGAATTGTAAAGATGCGATCCAACAGATCACCGGCTATCTGGACGGGAATCTCGACGACGAGCTGAAGCGCATGTTGGAAACCCACATCAAGTGCTGCAACCACTGCCAGATTGTCTTTGATACCACAAAGAAGACTATCGAACTTTATTGTGACGGCAAGCTCTTTCCACTTCCTAACACGGTCCGAGAGCGCCTGCACGATGCATTGCGCACGAAGTGGGAATCCCGGACCAAGTAGTTCAGCCGCACGATTTTCCGCAATTCATCTCTCAGTCCCCCAGTTGTCCCTGCACGAGTTCATCCCTGCATTCAACCGGAAATCGGGTCCTGTGTGGCAGCGCAACGCCTTCGCTTTGCCACGGCGGCCCTATGAACTTATAATTAGAGATTTAGGCTTGTTGTGGGGACTGTGACCGTATTGTCCCCGCTTGAATTGGAAGACGGGATAGTGCTGCCCAAGGTTTCGAGGATGGGAATGAAAAAACAGGTTCTGCAAAAGCAATATCCTGATCCGGCTGCTTCCGATTGCATTGCCGGAGCGGCGGATGGCACAGCGGTCGGCGTCCTTGATACTCTGACCCCCGATGGCGAGATCGTGGTTCGCGGGGCCCGCGTCCATAACCTGAAGGGAGTGGACTGCGAAATCCCTCACAACCGCCTGACGGTAGTTACCGGCCTTTCGGGTTCGGGCAAGTCCAGCCTTGCCTTTGACACGCTCTATGCAGAAGGGCAGCGCCGGTACGTGGAGTCGCTCTCGGCCTACGCACGACAGTTCCTGGAGCGGATGGAAAAGCCGGATGTTGACGGTATCGAGGGTATTGCACCGGCGGTCGCCATCCGGCAGAAGAACCTGACGCGG
>JBJKQZ010000269.1:0-3599 GCA_046704865.1 Terriglobia bacterium | reverse complement strand
GCGATCCAATTCGCGGGAATTCCAGCAAATATGTGCAGGGAATTACCGTCTTCATAAAAGATCATGTCGCGAAGTAGAAGGATTAGGTTAGCGGGACCCCAGGCTTCAGGCATATCTCCGGTGCCATATCCATCAGCCACATCTTTCGACTGACCCGAAGCACAGGCAACAGGCAGGTTCTTATCGACCTTGATTTCTTCACGAAAGGTGTCGGTGGTGTAGGTGTGATTCAGCGTAGCGATGAGCAGGCTCACAGTCTTTTTAATGTTTCCGCGCCGCAGATAGGTTTCTGCCACATTCATCGATTCGCTGGGCCACACCCCCCCGGCGCCCATCCAAGCCATATGAGTCGGCAGACCCTGCAATTCGTCCCGGCGCATCCGTTTCAGCAGATTGGTTACCCAGAGATTGTCAGGTTTCAGCAATCGCGTGGGATATACCGCAATCAAGCTCTGCGATACGTCGGCTCCCGGTTCTGTCGGCATCGCGGGAAGATAGGGAGCATCGTCCTTTTCAAGAGCGATGGAACGTCGCATCGCAGAGAAATATGCATTTTTGTAGCTTACGTAGTCTGCGGCGAACTCCCGGGCATCTTGTGGCTTCTCCAGAATTTCCGCCGCCTTCTCCGCGATCTCTTGGGTGTAAAGCCCCCAGGTGTTATGCGGAAAAGGGTGGCCTTGCGGAAGTCCGCTGTCACCATAGCTCCACGGAAGCAGGCCGTACCAGTACGGCTTTTCACCCGGTTTAAGCGGCGGTGATGTCTCTGGAGTGCAACTCCACGGAATTTGCCGATGAATCGGTTTCGTTGCAACTGGCGCATTTTCGGGTACCATGCTCTCTTCACGATGCAAGTTAATCCACCTTGCAGCCGCGGCGAGGTGCGGATACGAGGTCTGCAGCCAATCCTTGTCCCGCGTTAGCAGGTAATAGTCCCAGACAGAGCCTGCATTGCCTCCAATGTTGTCCCATGCGGGCCAACCGCTGGTGACAGGCCAGTCCCACTCACCGTCCGGCTTCTGCAGGCTGAAGGTGTGTTTCACAGTTTCGAGCGCAATAGGAAGATAGCCGGCAAACTCTATGGACCGAGCCTGGAAGTACTCGCCTCTACCCCAGAACTCTCGGTATTCTGTGGGGCCGTCCAAGGTCCACAGTTCGCCATGTTCGTCTTGCTCAGTCAGCATGACAATATAGGCCACTGAGGCCTGGTAGAAGTCGGAGAGCTCCTTTTCACGAGCCGGAAGTTGAATCTGGGTGCCCTCGCTCCAGAAAGTCTTCCACCCATTTGCGGCGTCCGCGAACAACGTGGATGCATCCGCTTTGGTCAGTTTATCCATGTCGCTGACGGGAAAGTCATAAGGTAGTTTGATCCAGAAAGAAACCGATCCGTGAGCCGGGACTGAGCGCCGCTGCACGAGGACAAGATTGTCGACCTGTGTGTGTTGACTTACTACGCCGGTTTTCGGCTCCACCACTGCCAGAAGATTACCGTCGCGAGTGGCCAGTTCCGAGCCAGTGACAAAGGCGGGAAGATTGCGCTGTTTCCCGTCTAGCTTCAACTCAAGTATCTGCGGTTCGCCGCTGCGATTTGAGGCCGTGATCTTCACCACGTCCATTCCGTTTCCACCCGCCGCGACCGCGAAGGCCGTCTCTTGGGCGCTCAGTTGTTCGCCCTTCCACTGTGTGATTACAAACGGGAAGCACATCCGATAGAGATGCTGCCCGGCGGCAACGAACGGTCTTGTCGTTTCTCCGTTCACTTCGCTCAGGTGAATTCCGAGGGCGCCATCCAGTTGGTCGCTGAACCCAAACAGCACGGCGCGTCCTTTGCGCGCGAGACTCCACTGCGACCACTGGAGCTGGCCATCCTGCGTGACGATGGTTTTGTGGCTGCCCATGGGTAGCCCGATCATGCTTCGTGCATCCAGGTCTGCGTACTGATGAGTGATATGAAAGGAGTCTCCCGTCTGAGCCTTAACAGGATGACTACTCAGGAAAAGGAAGCTTGCGCTGGCAAGAACTAAGCGAATCGCCGATCTGTTTCTCAAAACGGATATTCTCCCTTGCACTTCTAGCACTTAGAGATACGCTCGAGAAACTAAGGCCCCCACCTATGACAAGCCGTGCGTCTTCTACCGAAACGTATCGCACCTGGTGCTCAACAACTGCCCAATATAGGGTGAGCATCTGTAACCGTCAATAAGCTTTCTCCTTTTCGCTTCGGACGGTTTGCGGTCCACTCAGCGACCGTATTTGGGCAGTCTCGTTCAACGCTCCCGGACAAAAACAACAATCCATGAAGCAGATCAGGGATTTACGGAAGCGTAGCGCATAACTTTGTTCATGCCGGGCCAAAGGAAAACGACGAATAGAGGAAGAGCAAGATTTGGGCAACTCTAAGCAATTTTTTGATAATTTCAAGCCTGGAGGCTCGTTCGTCGCTTTTGTGTTTCTTCCAAATATGCCGTGTTGCCGCTCAAATTGTGCAGATCACAAAGAGACGGATGAAACTTCGCGAATCTCGCTGCGAATGATCAAAGGACAACCAGACACACACGCGTTTGAAATTGGTCACTTCCCAGGAGCGCATGGCAGAGCCTGCTTACTTTTTGGCAGTGGAAACGCAGAATATCAGGACATTTTGCAGTAGTTCTGCGGGGAGCAACCCACGCAAGTCTTGAAGCAGCGTGAGAAGTAGTACTCGTTTTCGAAACCTAAATCAAGGGAAATCGCCTTTACTTTAAACGAAGTGGACTGCAAAAGAAAGCAAGCTCGCTTGATTTTCAAATGCATAAAATACCGCATTGGAGGAACTCCGGTAACGAGACGGAAGCGCCGCGAAAAGTGAAAGCGCGAAAGACCCACGTAGTCAGCAAAATCGTCCAGGCGCAATTTCTCAGCCACTGATTTTTCCATGAAGCTGATGACGGACTGAATCTCGCGCTCCCACTGTGGGCTCGAGCTCGAAGGACGTTGGGCCAGCGCCATTGTGGTCAGGATATGTTGTGCACAAGCGTAGATGGCTGCTAGATGGGTTTCATCGTTGAGGGGTGCGTATACCTCGTAAAGCGAACGAAACAGATCTATGAGATCTATATGCACGCCGAGTTTCACCGTCGGCGAAGCAGTAGAAAACCCGATCAATTTCCTGTAAAGCGCCATACGCGGACCCGATACATGCAACCAGTGGATTGTCCACTGATCCCGTTCATCTGATCGATAGACGTGGTGCGTCCTGGGAAAGCAATAAAGGAGATCGCCGGGCAGGATTACGCCTGAAGATTTTGCCTGAGAGTAGTATCCCTTTCCCGCAACGCAGTAAATCAGGACTCCTTCATCCAGGCCTCTCCGTTCCACCGCATGCCCGCGTGCCCGCTTAAAATAGCCGGCCTGAAAGACGGCTAGGTCCGAAAGAAATTCACACTGCAACCAGCGCCGGCGATCATCGAGAGAAAGGAAATGAAACGTCGCCTCTTCGAAGGTTCTTGTCTCCTCTTCAAATTTGGTCGCGCGGGGATCAAACGGGAGTTTCTCTTTGAGGCGCATGCTCCTCTCCAAGGGGACATCTGAGCGATCCGGCGCGGGTGGCGGACTCGATTTCC
>JBJKQZ010000268.1:0-2836 GCA_046704865.1 Terriglobia bacterium | reverse complement strand
ATCACCAAGGGCCATTATGGAAAAGTCAAACTCAACGGCTTGCACCTGGTGGGAGCCCACGCCGACAAAGCGGTGGTCTGGTATATTGACGACCGCGCAACGCCGAAGCAGTTTGACGCGCTCAAGGCCATTGCACACCGGCTGGGTTATCACATTGAGCTGCCGATCTTCTACCAGGCTGCGCAGATCACCCAGGTGGTTACGGACAAGGGCAATGAGGTGGAGGTAGCAGGCCACGGCGGCTTCAAGGCGAATTACGTGATGGGCGGCAACGGCAAAACGCCGATTGTGGTGGAAAACATCACAGCATGGAACCTTCCACGATCCATCAAAGGCCGGACGGAATACTTGAAATATTCGGACAGTCACGGAAACAAGCTTGACTTTAAAAATACCAACTCGAACGAAGGGAAGTTTGACTGGTCTGACAAGACGGCGGAATATTTCTGAAGTGGTCCTAAAAGAGGTGGTTTGAAGCGCCCTGACCCAGGAGGCAAGCATGAAAGAGGCATTCATTGTTTCAATCGCGAGAACGGCGGTGGGCAAAGCGCCGCGCGGCACGCTTCGCAACACCCGGCCCGATGATATGGCCGCGGCCGCCATCAGCGAGGCCCTTCGGCGCGTTCCCGGGCTCGAGCTCGCTGAGATTGAGGACGTGATCCTCGGCTGCGCCATGCCTGAAGCGCAGCAGGGCAACAACGTGGCAAGAATTGCCTCACTGCGTGCCGGGCTCCCCGTTACCTGCTCGGCCATGACCATCAACCGCTTCTGTTCGTCGGGACTTCAGGCCATTGCGCTGGCCGCGGAGCGCATCATGGCCGGCTTTGGGGATGTGATCATTGCCGGCGGCACGGAGAGCATGAGCCTGGTGCCGATGGGTGGTTACCACTTTTCTCCCAACCCCTACTTGGTGGACCACTATCCTGACACTTACCTCAGCATGGGCCTGACGGCGGAAAACCTGGCGCGCAAATTCAAAATCACCCGTGAGCAGCAAGATGTTTTTGCCTTGCGCAGCCACCAGCGCGCGGTTGCCGCCATTGATGCAGGAAAGTTTAAAGATGAAATCGCGCCGCTGGAGGTGTTTGAAGTGGAAATGAACGGCAACGGCAAGCCGCAGACCCGCAAGCTGACTTTCGACACGGACGAAGGCCCGCGTCGTGACACCTCGCCCGCAGCGCTTGCGAAACTGAAGCCCGCGTTCCGTGCCACTGGCACGGTGACCGCAGGAAACGCCTCCCAGATGAGCGACGGAGCGGCGGCGGCCGTGGTGATGTCAGCGGAAAAGGCGAAGGTGCTTGGAGCGAAACCTCTGGCGCGCTTTGTCAGCTACGCCACGGCGGGCACGTTGCCGGAGGAGATGGGCTTGGGGCCGGTTTTTGCTATCCCCCGGGCGCTGAAGTTTGCAGGCCTTAAGCTTGCAGACATCGAACTCGTCGAATTGAACGAGGCGTTTGCCGTACAGGCGCTGGCCGTCATCCGCGAAGCCGGACTCGACCATGAGATCACTAACGTAAACGGCGGAGCGGTTGCGCTGGGGCATCCGCTCGGCTGCACGGGCGCCAAGCTTGCAGCTACCCTGCTGGGGGAAATGAAGCGCCGCAAGACGCGTTATGGCATGGCCACCATGTGCATCGGCGGAGGCATGGGCGCGGCAGGAATTTTTGAGAACCTTCAGTAGGCTTTCACAGGAACATTCGTTAAAAGAATCCACCGGGAAGTAAAGGAGCTTGCGAAAACGATGCAGGAATACACAACGCTTGGCCGTTCAGGTCTGCGCGTCAGCCCCCTGAGCCTGGGTACCATGACCTTTGGCACGGAATGGGGGTTTGGAAGTGAGGAGGCCGTATCACGAGCTATATTCGATGCCTATGTGGAAGCGGGCGGAAATTTTATCGATACCGCTGATGGCTACACCAACGGCCATAGTGAGGAGATGGTTGGCAAGTTTATATCTGAAAGTCGGCTGCGCGATCGCGTGGTCATCGCCACAAAGTTCACCTTCAGTGCTGATCGATCAAATCCCAACGCTGGCGGTAACGGGCGCAAAAACGTCCTGCGTGCATTGGATGGCAGCTTGAAGCGTTTGAAGACCGATTATGTGGATCTCTACTGGCTGCACGCGTGGGACAAAGTGACCCCGGCGGAAGAAGTTCTACAGACGATGAATGATCTGGTACGTGATGGAAAGATTCTTCACTATGGTTTTTCAAACATCCCTGCCTGGTATGTGGCGCGCATTGTGACGCTGGCGGAAAAGGAAGGGAAAGAGCTGCCCATCGCAATGCAATTGGAATATTCACTCGTGGAACGGAATATCGAACGCGAGCATTTGCCAGCCGCGCGGGAATTCGGCATGGGCATTTGCCCCTGGAGTCCGTTGGCCAGTGGATTCTTGGCCGGGAAATACCAGCGCAGCGCCCAGGGGGCGAAGGGCGAAGGGCGGCTCCAGAAGCTTAAGGGATCGGGCAATCCGGTCTTCGAAAAAGACACAGAGCGGAACTGGAGAATCCTGGACGCGCTACTGGAAGTTTCGCGCGTACTCAGGCGAAAGCCGGCTCAGGTGGCGCTCAACTGGGTGGCCGCGCAGCCGGAAGTCAGTTCCACAATTATTGGCGCTACGCGGGTGGAACAGCTTCAGGAAAATCTTTCGGCGCTCGATTTCGCCTTGCCTGAGGAACTAACCGCAAAACTCTCTGAATCAAGCGCGCCGGAGGTTATGCATCCCTACAACTTCTTCGGTTCGCCTTTCACAGAAATGATCAACGGCGATCATCTGTTGCGCGCCTGGGGCAGCGGGCAGGCCACTAATTCTCCAGCAGAGCAAACGGAGGAA
>JBJKQZ010000267.1:0-3151 GCA_046704865.1 Terriglobia bacterium | reverse complement strand
AGAGTTACGACCCGTGGATTCTTGCCGCGGCAGCAGGTGTCCTTGCCGCCTGCGCCTTTGTCGCGGTATTTGTACCCGCCCGCCGCGCATCAAAAGTCGATCCGCTGGAGGCCTTAAGGTATGAATGATGGATTATAAAGGATGAAATTTCAGTTTGGGTCCTGAGTGATGAGTTCCGAGCTTGATTGCATGACCCTCTACGCATTTCAACCCGTAAACCAGAGCTCATTACGCAAAACCGGTCACTCGTAACTCCTGGCCGTTGAGAGGCAAATCATGAGCACTTTATTTCAGGACTTAAAATACGGCTTGCGCATGCTGGCGCGCAATCCCGGCTTCACGTTTGTTGCCGTGCTCACGCTTGCCCTCGGCATCGGCGCTACAAGCACCATCTTCAGTTGGATTAATTCGACGCTGCTTAATCCCATACCCGGCATTGCCAACACCAGTGACATGGTAAGTGTGATGCGCGGGACGGTCAGCGAGCATCCCACGCCTCCGTTTTCTTACCCGGACTTTCTGGACCTGCGCAACCAAAATCGCAGTTTCTCCGGATTGCTGGCCTATCACGATGATTTCATGTCAATCACTGGAGGCAGCAAGCCGGAGCGCATTTATGGCGCGCTGACCACTGCCGATTACTTCTCCGTCCTTGGCGTCAAGCCCGTTCTGGGCCGGGGCTTCCTTCCGCAAGACGCCTCGGCGCCGGGCGGCGCTCCGGTGGCAATCATCAGCTACGCCTTCTGGAAAAGCCATTTCGCCTCAGACCCTTCCGCTGTCGGCCGCACGCTTGAAATCAACCGTCATCTTTACACCATCATCGGCGTTGCTCCGCCGGACTTTCAGGGCTGCAAGACGGGGCTGCGCGACGACGTGTGGATTCCACTGGCAATGGACAGCGCGGTCTGGGGCTCAAACCGTCTTGAACAGCGCGGGGTTTTCTGGCTGCAGTTGCTGGGCAGATTGCGGCCGGGCGTCACCCGCGGGCAGGCCGAGCAGGAATTGAACCTCCTGATGCAGCAGATTGCCGCACGTACCGCCAATATTGAGCGGGGCCCCAACCAGATCACGCTCGATCCACTCTGGCGTTCGCCCTTTGGCGCCAACGTTTATCTCTATAAAACCCTTCCGCTGCTGCTGGGCCTGGCTGCGGTGCTGTTACTGCTGGCCTGTGCCAACCTTGCCAGCCTGCTGCTGGTGCGCCTGGTGCCGCGCCGCAAAGAGATGGCCCTTCGACTGACCATGGGGGCCAGCCGGTGGCGACTGGTGCGCCAGTTGCTGGTGGAGAGTCTGCTGATCTCGTTGTGCGGTGGCGCGGCGGCTATGATGCTTACAACCTGGTCGGCCGGAACGTTTGCAAGTTTCTTTCCGCCCACGGAACTTCCTCTCACGCTCAACGGACACGCAAACAGCAGCGTGATGCTGGCAACGCTGGTCGTCTCGATCCTCGCCGCCGTGGTCTTCGGCTCCCTGCCCGCGCTTCGCACCTCGCACCTGGCCCCCATCACCGTGATCAACGAGGAAGCCGGAAGAGTTTCCGGCGGGCTGCACCGCTCGCGCCTTTCGAGAGCGCTGGTGGTGGCGCAGATTTCTCTTTCCCTGCTCATGCTGATCGCCGCCGGACTTTTTGCCCGCAGCTTCCAGAACGAACAGCGCGCCGATCCCGGTTTCGATCCGAATCATGTGCTGCTTGCTTCCTACGATCTTGAATCCATCGGCAGCACGTCCGAGCAGGAAATCACCTTTGACCAGCGGTTGCTGGACAGGCTTCGCGCGCTGCCTGGAGTAAAATCCGCCACGCTCGCTGATTTCTCGCCGCTCAGCTTCACCATCCACAGCCGCGATGTGCTGCCCGAGGGCTATGTCCCCCGGCCCCACGAGTCCATGGAAATCGACCGCGGTGCCGTGGCCCCGGACTATTTCAAGACTCTCCGGACTCCGATTGTCGCCGGCCGCGAATTTACTGACCATGACGGCAGCCAGTCGCAGCCGGTTGCCATCGTAAATCAGGAATTCTGCAAACGGTACTGGCCGGGCCAGGACCCCATCGGCAGGAAGATCCTGACAAATGGCCGCTCGCTCACAGTGGTCGGCGTGGCACGAAACGCCAAGTACCGCCTTCTGCGCTACGGCGCCGAGCCAGCCATCTTCGTGCCCATTTATCAGAGATATCACGACCAGTTGACCATCCATCTGCGCGTTGCGGGCGATCCCGGAGCCTTCGCTTCCGCAGTCAGAAGGATTGTGAATGAAATGAATCCCCACCTGCCTCTGTTCAACGTGACCACGCACAGGGCCAGCATGCAGTTCGGAAGTATCTTTGAGAGGCTGGCCGCCACAATGGTCGGTTCGTTCGGCCTTTTGGCGCTGCTGCTTGCGGCGGTGGGAATCTATGGCGTGGTGGCCTTTGCCACCCGACAGCGCACTCATGAAATCGGAATTCGCATGGCCCTGGGGGCGAAACGCGGCGATGTACTGAAGATGGTTGTTGGCCAGGGAGTGAAGCTGGCAGTGATTGGAGTGGTCATCGGCGTTGCCGGAGCATTGGCGCTAACGCAGTTCCTGTCGAGCCTGCTCTACGGCGTTACGCCCACGGACCCGTTCACCTTCATCGCTGTCTCGTTGATTCTGATCGCCGTGGCGTTGCTCGCGTGCTACGTGCCGGCCCGCCGCGCGGCCAAAGTAGATCCCATGGTCGCGCTGCGATATGAATGAAACTGTAGCGGCGGCATGTGGCCGCCGGCCATTGTAAAACCAGGCGCGCATTGAGCGCCGCTGCAAATGCAGCACTTGCGGTCTGTGGATTCAGTTAAAGAAGATCTGCAGACCGCAAAACCGGAGGTTTGCCCTGCTCGCTGACCACTGACGACCCTTTGCCAGGAGGCAAGTCATGAGCACCCTGATTCAGGATTTGAAATACGGCCTCCGCCAGCTCCGCCGCAACCCCGGCTTCACCACCATTGCCGTCCTGACGCTGGCGCTGGGCATCGGCGTCAACACGGCCATGTTCAGCGTTGTGAACGCCGTCCTTCTACGCCCGCTCGACTATAAAGATCCCGACCGGCTGGTGTCAATCTGGGCGGAGATACCAAGCATGAATATCTCCGGAGCGTTTGTGGAGTACAACACCTTTGCTGAATACTGGCGGGCC
>JBJKQZ010000266.1:0-2550 GCA_046704865.1 Terriglobia bacterium | reverse complement strand
AGTGGTCGTACCAGCGCAGGCTGAAGGCCTCCTGGTCGATTGCGGCAGCAGGACCGAAATCCACCTGCCCGTTTGCGCGGTGCTCGTGCATGCCGTGAATCCACGGGCCAAGAATCATCTTGATGGGGCCTTTCTTCGATTTGGAAAGTGCCATGTAAGTCATGGTAGTTTGCAGGTCCCAGGAGTCGAACCAGCCGCCGATCAGGTAAGTAGGAACATCTTTATAGCGGGCAATGTTGTCCACAACGTCAAAGCCCGGTTGCTTCCACAGCGGGTCTTCCGGCCCGTGGCTCAGCTCAAACACCAGCCAGTCTTCATACTCGGGCGCCAGCTTGAAGGGTGTGGTCCCTTTGCGGATGGGTAGATTCATCAGGTATTCCCGCACGTGCTGGTGCGCATCCTCCAGCACTGCTCGTGTGCCCGGGTCGCGCGCCTCCCGGCTGCCCCATGGCGCGGTGAAAAATATCCAGTTCATGAATCGCAGTTCAAATGCGCCGCCGTTGCGCATGCCAAAGTATCCGGCGTTGGCCACGGCATCAGCGGGAATTGTGGCCACAAGTCCTGGCGGGCTGGTTTCCGCCATGGCATGCTGAGTGCCGCCAACGTAGGAGGTTCCAATCATTGCGAACTTGCCGTTGCTCCACGGCTGCGCCACCAACCACTTTGCGGTGTCATAACCGTCGTTCACATCATCGGTCATCATGTGCCACACGCCTTCGGAATGGAACCGGCCGCGCGTATCCTGTGAAACCACCACATATCCGTGGGTCGCATAAAAGGTGGCCATGGTTTCGGAGTTGTACTTGTCATAAGGCGTGCGCTCGAGGATGGCGGGGAATTTTCCTGCGATCGGTGCGTCATTATTTGCGGGAATATAAACGTCGGTGGCAAGCCGGACGCCGTCGCGCATGGGAACCATGACGTTCCTGATAACAACGTAGGACTGCGGAGCAGCAGAGGCCGATTGGCCCGGCAGCGCGGCGTCACCTGCCAAAATGGCAATGGCAGCCGCAAGAACTGCGAACACAAACAGTTGACGGCGGGTATGTAGGAGTCCCATCATCGCCTCCAGAGTGCCAGATTGTATTTCAAGTGCTACCTGGGTGAGAGACTGCTTTCTCTAAATACCTTTATCGCCGCGCCGCTTTCGCTAGGAAGTACCGATGAACCGTTTCGTCCTCGGTAAGTTCCGGGTGGAAAGTGGCGACCAGCACGTTGCCTTGTTCCACCAGTACGGGCAAGCCGCCGGCCTGCCCCAGGATTTTAACCCCTTCGCCAACACGCCGGATAATCGGAGCCCGGATAAAGACCATTTCCACCGGATGGTCTGAAAGTTCCGGGCACTCGCCCTGCTGGACGGAACTGTCCACCTGACGCCCGTAAGCATTGCGCTCGATGGAGATATCAATCAGCCCGAGCCGGTCTTGCTCCGGGTTCAGGACTTCTTTTGCCACAAGGATTGCGCCCGCGCAAGTGCCGAAAAGTGGTTTGCTCGTGGCGGCGAAATCTTTGATGGCCTGCGCCAGCTTGCGTTCGGTCAGAAATTTCAGCATGGTGGTGGTTTCGCCGCCGGGCAGGATCAGTGCGTCAATCCCGGCAAAATCTTCCACGTGCTTCACCAGTTTCCAGGGCACTCCAATCCTGTCAAGCATTCGGGCGTGCATGGCAAAGTCGCCTTGAACGGCGAGAATGCCTATGATCATTGAGTCCTTACTTTCCATAATCAGGGCCCTGGAGCATTTGCTCCAACGAGCAGAATTTATCCCCCAAACAGATTCCTCATGACAAAGAAGACGTTCGCGGGCCGCTCGGCAAGCCGCCGCATATACCACGGGAACCAGAAGGTCCCGTAGGAAATCAGCACAGCTGAGCGCCATCCGTTCTGCGCAAGCCGATGTTGTTCTGCGCGCTGGATGCCATACAACATCTGAAACTGAAAATCCCCCGCCGTCAAGTTTTCGCTGCGCGCCAGCTTTTCAATGCGATGAATCAGTTTAATGTCGTGTGTGGCAATCGCGGCTCGAGTGCCGGCGCTTCGAGCTTGAGGGCCCAGCAATTTCTTCGCCAGCATAAAGTAGTTTTCATCCACTTCCGCCTTGCGAGGGAAGGCCACTTTGGCGGATTCGAGATAAGCGCCCTTCACCAACCTGATGGCGGGGCCCATCGGTAATAGTGAAGCCAGGTCGTCCGCCGTCCGGTAAAGGTATGCCTGCAAACATACGCCGACGTTCGAATAGGTGCGCCTGAGATTGCTGTACAGATGAAGCGTGGCGTCCACATAAGGGCTCGACTCCATGTCGATCCAGACGATTGATTCTGCACCCGCCGACTGGATCAGTTTTTCCACATTGGCCTGGCAGAGATCATGGCTCAGGTCCAGGCCGAGATGCGTCAGCTTGATTGAGAGTTCTGAGTGCAGGCCTGCGGCGCGCACCTGCTTAAGAGCTTCAAGATAATGGCCCGTCACATCTGTGGCTTCAGCAGCGGTGGAGACGTTTTCGCCCAGATGCGTCAGTACTGTGCCCAAGCCCTGCTTTTCAATGCTCCGTG
>JBJKQZ010000265.1:0-2639 GCA_046704865.1 Terriglobia bacterium | reverse complement strand
AACCGCGCAACGTTGCCTGGCAGGCGGAACTGGTCGATTGTGGGCAACACCCAAACGAGCCCATGAACTTCTTTTCCTTTGAGTCGGTGAACCCGCGATTTGGCAAAATTATCAGGGAAATCCGGCTGGAAGGCGTTTCCGGATTCAAAGATCCTCGCGGCAAGCCTATCCCGGAAAATTCCATTATTCTGCTGGCCGTGAGCGTGGTGAAAAAGCGGCCGGATTCAAAAGATCGTGCGCGCAACAGCCCGTGGCAAAAAGCCGCCGGCACTTCCTTGTAACACTGCGGATTATTCATGCGCGCGCTGGGATTTTACAGGCGCCTGATAGCGCACATTCAGGTAGGGCTTTTCCAGGCGCTTCTGCCCTTCGTATTTTGATGTCAGGCAGCTTTCCAGAATTCCGCTCACCATCAGTGTCCGCTCCACCGGGTAAGGAGCTTTGCCGGTCGCGAACATTACTTCAATCATGCTCACCAGGCACGCCGAGTAGGTCACATTCGGCTCAGGCGTCAGCAGGAACTGATTGGACTGAATCTGCGCAATGCCTTTGACCCTTGCTGCAAAGTTGAAGTCCTTGATGGCACCGTTCAGCATCAGCAGCGTTGTACGCAGCCCGTCATTGTGCTCAATAAAATAGGCCGCCGGGTCCTCTACCAGTTTCTGCAGCGTACCGTTCGCCAGCAGATCCTGCGTGCGACCGTCCTTCAGCGTCAGGCCCTGCGGAGTATCACTGCGTGAAAGCGCAGCCGCCAGCAGGTCTCGCGACCAGCGGCCTTCCCTGCCCGCCCGCCACACAGCATCGCCCGTGATCATCTGCACGGCCTTCACGCCCGTCTCACCGCCTTTGCGGCGCTCAATCATGCACTGCATCCCCTCGAGCGCGTGGTAATCCATGGCGTCGGAACCGCCCACGCCCACCATCAGCGCTTCTTCAATCTCGCATCCCAGCGGCAACTCGATATCCGGCAGGCGCCACGTCACAGGGAGAGATGATCCGGCCAGCATGGGGAACTTCATCCGGTGAGCGGTGGAAACCATCCATTGCGCTTTCTTGAAACTGTAGGAAAGGTTTTTGTCGTTATAGACGGGAACCACGCGGCCATCCTTCTCAAAAACGTCCACGCACTGTTTGAAGAATTCGAACCGCGGGTATAGGATCTGGCCCTTTTCATTGCGCGGATAAACACCGTGTTCGGCAACAATCAGCACCGCGTCAGCAGCCAGCATGCTGCCGCCGCAGCGCAGCGCTTCAGCAATGGTAGGGTAAACGGTGAAGCCGAATTCGCGGGCACGTTCGGCGCTCAAGTCATTTTCCGGTTTCTGATCGACATAGAGCGACACCACTTTCATGTCCGGCTTGTGCCACTCGCCCGCGTGCGGATAGCCCACCAGGAAGCGGTCAGCAATGTGCTGCGCGTGCGAGAGATACCGGTAGACGGTTGCAATGACGGCGATGCGGAGCGGCATAACCTAGGTTCTCCAGAAAGTGGATTCTTTCGTTGGCTGGTAATGGATGTTCAGGTGCGGCGTGTCAAGGCGCTTGCCGGTGTAGAGGCTCTCCATCCCGGCCGCCGTCAGTCCAGTGGTCAGCAGCGTCCGCTCAACAGGATAGGAAGTCCGGCCAGTCAGAATCATCTTCTCCATGTAATGGACGAGCGGGCTGAAGAAATTCGCCAGGCTTGTGCGCTCAGGAGGCATGGGCAGATACATCTGGGTGGAGAATATTCCCGAGCGGCCGTCAATGCGGGCGGCGAAATTGAAGTCCTGCACGAGTCCGTTCATCAGCAGCATGGTGCAACGCACGCCGTCCAGATGCTCATAATGATAGGCCACCGGGTCCTTCACCAGCCGCCGCATTTCATCATCGGTTGGGAAAATGTCATTGAAAGTGGGGCGCGCGGGAGTCAGCGTGTGGCTCCGGCACAAAGCCGCCTTTATCAGGTCCTTTGACCACAATCCTTCCGCGTAAGCTTTCCAGAAATCGTCGCCGCGGTAGGCCTGCAACCACTTCACTCCAACTTCGCCGCCCTTGCGCCGCTCTACCATGCATTGCAGCGTTTCAAGTGCGTGGAAATCGTAACTGTCCACGCCGCCGTAAGCCACGCAAACGGCCTCGCGAACGTTCCCCACCGCCGGCATTTCAAGCGAAGGCGTGCGCCAGGTTACCGGCAGGCTGGAACCCGCCATCAGCGGGAAGCCCATGCTGCGCGAAGTGTCATACATCTTGCGCGCCCAGTCCCAGTTCCAGGAGAGATGCTTGTCATTGTAGACAGGAACGACCCTGCCGCTGTCTTTAAAAACCTTTACAATCTGCTCAAAGAACGGATAGCGCGGATACATCTTCTGGTGAATTTTGTTGTCAGGATAGTTGCCATGCTCCGCGACCAACAACACGCCGTCCACAGCCAGCTTGCTCCCGCCCAACGTGAGAGCTTCAGCAATCGTGGGATAAATCCTCATGCTTGGGAATAGCCTGGCGCGCTCGCGGCTGAGATCGTTGCTTTCCACTTCATCAACGTAAAGCCCTACCAGATCGATCGGCGGATGGTGGAATTGGCTGTTCCAGCCGTAGCCGAAAAGGAATCGGTCCACGATATGTTGCGTGTGCGAATACTTAAAGTAGATTGTGGTGACCGC
>JBJKQZ010000264.1:0-4652 GCA_046704865.1 Terriglobia bacterium | reverse complement strand
CCCGGCGCGCGCCCACCGTATAACAACCGATGCCGAAGTCACTCTGGCTGCTGCGCTGGGCGACTCTGAAGGCATTATCGTGATTGCAGGAACCGGGTCAATTGCATTCGGCCGTGACCCGAACGGTGGTGTGATCCGAGTGGGAGGCTGGGGCAATCAGTTTGACGACGATGGCTCTGGCTACGACCTTGGGCGCAAGGCTATTGCGGCTGCGCTTCGTGCGCACGACGGCCGGGGCAAACCAACACGCCTGTCGCATGCAATTTGCCGCGAACTCCGCCTCGACGGAATCATTGAATTGGTGCCACTGCAAATGACAGTGCAGCAGATTGCAGCGCTGTTCCCTCTGGTTCAGCGCCAGGCGGTCGAGGGCGACCCCGTCGCAAGTGAACTCTGCCGCGAGGCGGCAGGCCATCTGGCGGAACTGGCCAATACTATCATTTCCCGTTTGCATTGCCGCCGCTCCGCCATTCCAGTGGTCTGCTCCGGCGGGGTTTTCCGTTCAAGCGAGATTATCAGGCGCGCCTTTACCAGGCGAGTTCACAATTACGCCGTGCGCGCGCGCGTCAGCCTTTTAGACCGGGAGCCAGTAGAGGGGGCGCTGTTGCTTGCCCGGCGGTTAACAATGCAGACCCGAACGCGTCCTGCCAAAAAAAGGTGAGATGTTATAACGATAAATTTGTTTACCCTTTCGGACTGCTTAAAAGCTACATATTGACCAGCCGGATGTATCCGTGACGGGCGTCACTGCGCGGCCAAGGTTAGTGCGTAAATCTGGTCTTTAGAAGTGCGTCCCTCTGAATGTACACTGTTGAGGTGGACAAATTGAGCGGCCAGAAACCGGAGCAGGCGTACATTCTTGAGCGCGAACATCTGCAGACTTTGCTGGAAGTGCTTGGCCGGAACGGCTACCGCATCATCGGCCCCACTCTCCGCGACGGCGCTATCGTGTATGACGACCTGAACAGCGTTGATAACCTGCCCGCTGGATGGACAGACGAGCAGGATGGCGGGACTTATCGACTGAAGCAACGCAACGACAGTGCACTGTTTGGCTATAACGTCGGGCCCCATTCCTGGAAGAAATTTCTTTTCCCGCCGCGCACCCGGCTGTGGCAGGCTGATCGAAATGCTGGGAAGGTCCAGATCACAACTGAGTCTTCGGAGTCTCAGAAAATGGCTTTCATCGGCGTTCGCTCCTGTGAACTGCACGCCATCGCAGTACAGGACCGCGTTTTTATTCATGCCAATTTCATCAATCAGTCCTACCGCGCGCGGCGCGAGCAGACCTTTATCCTCGCTGTAAATTGCGGACAAGCAGGCGGAACCTGTTTTTGTGCTTCCATGAACACGGGCCCCAGGGCCACCGCTGGTTTTGACCTGGCCCTGACAGAAATCGTCGAGAACGGGCGGCACTATTTTGTAGTGGAGGCCGGGACAGATTCCGGAATGGCCGTTTTCGGACAGGTCCCGCACACGGTTGCCGGTAACGAGCAGAAATCGGCCGCAGCGGCAGTCGTTGCCACGGCCACAGCGCAGATGGGCCGCCAATTGGATACATCCGGCATCAAGGACCTTCTCTACCGCAACTACAGAAATCCCCGCTGGGATGAGGTGGCATCCCGCTGCCTGACCTGCGCCAATTGCACCATGGTCTGTCCCACCTGCTTCTGCTCCACGACTGAAGATGTTACCGATTTGAAGGGTGACCACGCCGAGCGATGGCAGCGGTGGGATTCCTGCTTTACGATGGACCTGTCTTATATCCACGGCGGCAGCGTCCGCGCGAGTTCCAAAGCCCGCTACCGGCAGTGGATGACGCACAAACTGGCCACATGGATCGATCAGTTCGGGACTTCCGGCTGCGTCGGATGCGGTCGCTGCATCACGTGGTGCCCCGTGGCCATTGATATCACAGAAGAGGTCAGCGCCATTCGCAAATCCGAAGAAAGTCTTGCAGTATCGACGGAGGCTCATCATGGAGACACTTAGACCTATTTTGGCCGAGCACCCGTTTTTCAGGGATCTGGAGCCGCATCATCTGGAACTGATCGTCGGGTGCGCCTCCAATGTGCGGTTCAACGCCGGCGATTTCATCTTTCGCCAGGGCGAGGAAGCGAATCAGTTCTACCTGATACGCGAGGGCATGGTAGCACTGGAGATGTTCGTCTCCGGACGAGGACCGGTCAAGGTCCAGACAATGGGCGAGGGAGAAGTTCTGGGCTGGTCCTGGCTGGTACCTCCCTACCGCTGGATGTTTGATGCGCACGCATCGGAGTTGACGCGCGCCATCGCTCTTGACGGCAAATGCCTGCGAAACAAGTCTGAGCAGGACCACGATCTTGGTTATCAACTCCTGAAGCGCTTTGCCACCGTTGTCCAGGGGAATCTGGACGCAGCAAGATTGCAGATCCTGAACATTTATGAAGTCCATGCCTGAACAGTCCGAAGTCGTTCCAGTGCCCGGCTCCATGACCCCGGTATTCTTTCGCGTTCTTAAGACGCGCCAGGAAACCCGGGATACATTTACGTTTGAACTGGAACTTCGGGAAGGCGTCCGCGAATTTCCCTTTGCTCCCGGCCAGTTCAATATGCTGTACGCATTTGGCACGGGCGAAGTCCCCATATCGATTAGCGGTAATCCCAGTCACGCTCACACTGTCGTCCATACCATCCGCGAAGTGGGGGCAGTTACCACCGCGCTGCGCGCACTTAAGCGGGGCGATTTTGTGGGAGTGCGCGGGCCCTTCGGCAGTTCGTGGCCGGTGGAGGCAGCGACGGGGCATGACGTGGTGATCGTCGCCGGCGGCATTGGTTTGGCGCCACTGCGACCGGCCATCTATTCAATCCTTACCCACCGGCAGAAGTACGGCCGCGTTGTGCTCATGTACGGCACCCGCACTCCGGATGACATCCTGTTCCGAAAAGAACTGGAAAGTTGGCGGGCACGCCTGGACTTGAGCGTCCATGTCACGGTGGACCGTGCTTTGGCCTCCTGGCGGGGTTCGGTTGGCGTTGTCACAACCGTCATCCCCCGAGCTCACTTCGATAATCGCAAGACTGTCGTCATGATCTGCGGCCCGGAAGCAATGATGCGCTTTACGATCCTGGAACTCCAGAACCGGGGAATGGGGTTGGATCAGATTTACGTTTCAGCCGAGCGCAACATGAAGTGCGCTATCGGCTTCTGCGGCCACTGCCAACTGGGCCCGGAATTTGTCTGCAAAGACGGGCCCGTCTTCCGTTATGACAAAGTTCAGCGCTTCTTTGAGATTCGGGAGATCTGATATGGCTCAAATCAAGAAGCCCAAGCTCGCCGTCTGGAAATTCGCTTCATGCGACGGCTGCCAGCTGTCGCTTCTGGATTGCGAAGACGAGTTGCTGCAGATTGCCGGCGAAGTCGAGATTGCAAATTTTGTTGAGGCGTCTCGCGCCGTCGTCAAAGGGCCTTACGACCTCTCGCTGGTTGAGGGATCGATTACCACGCCACATGACGCAGAGCGAATCCACCA
Organism: Terriglobia bacterium; assembly: GCA_046704865.1. Taxonomy (GTDB): domain Bacteria; phylum Acidobacteriota; class Terriglobia; order UBA7540; family UBA7540; genus SCRD01. Next base: position 1,140 of record JBJKQZ010000264.1, on the reverse strand, counting down.
AGTCCGGCGCGCCTCCAGATTTCTCGTAACAATCGGCGCCTGCGCCACCGCGGGTGGAATACAGGCACTCCGGAACTTTTCCGACGTCAGGAAATTCACGTCCATTGTTTACGCCACACCCGCTTATATTGAAACACTCAGTAAATCCACACCCATCAGCGAGCATATTCCTGTTGACTTCGAGCTCCGCGGCTGCCCCATCAACAAGCAGCAGTTACTTGAGGTGATCAGCGCATTCCTGAATCATCGCAAGCCTAACACTCCAGCGCATAGCGTCTGCGTTGAATGCAAGCTGCGCGGGACCGTTTGCGTGATGGTGGCGAATGGCACACCTTGCCTGGGACCAGTGACCCATGCCGGCTGCGGAGCGCTCTGCCCGGCTTATGACCGCGGCTGTTACGGTTGCTTCGGTCCTATGGAATCACCGAACACCAAATCCTTGAGCCTCGGCTGGAGCCATTTGGGCGCAAAAGAAAACGATCTGGTGCGGGCATTCCGCGGATTCAATGCTTATGCCGATCCCTTCCGCAAAGAAAGCGAGGCCCATGAAAAGTAAGACAATCAAGGTGGACTATCTCGCTCGCGTCGAGGGCGAAGGCGCCTTATACATAAAAATTCATGGGAATAAGGTACTGGACGTTAAGCTGAAGATATTCGAACCGCCGCGCTTTTTTGAAGCTTTCCTGCGAGGGCGCCGCTACAGTGAAGCCCCGGACATCACGGCCCGCATTTGCGGCATTTGCCCCGTTGCCTATCAAATGAGCGCCGTGCACGCCATGGAGGACGCTTTCGGAGTCAAGGTCGAGGGCCAGCTCCGCGCGCTGCGCCGCCTTCTCTATTGCGGCGAGTGGATTGAAAGCCACGCTTTGCATGTCTATATGCTCCACGCGCCCGATTTCCTGGGGTATGAAGATTCAATCCAACTGGCGCGCGCGCATCCGCAGATTGTTCAGCGCGGCCTGCAGTTGAAGAAGGCAGGCAACGAGATTGTAACGCTCCTCGGCGGACGAGAGATCCATCCCATCAATGTCCGAGTCGGCGGGTTCTATCGCGTTCCTACCCGCAATGAACTGGAGCCGCTGCTGGAGAGGCTGAAATGGGCCCGTGATGCGGCACTTGAGACCGTCAAATGGGTCGCTC